>CAYTLS010000136.1:0-6051 GCA_964438745.1 uncultured bacterium | reverse complement strand
TGGATGAAAAATTATCGCAAGGATTTTTTTCTGGCCACAAAAGCCGATGGAAGAACCTATCAAACTGCCAAAGATGAATTGCACCAATCCCTGGACCGTTTAAAAGTTGATCAAATCGACCTTTGGCAGATGCATGAACTGCATACTCAGGAAGAATGGGAAGAAGTTTTTAGCGCCGGTGGTGCGATTGATGCTTTTGTGGAGGCGAAAGAAGAAGGCCTGGTGCGATTTCTGGGCGTCACAGGCCACGGGCTAGCGGCACCAAAACTACACCTGAAAAGTTTATCGGAATTTGATTTTGATTCAGTCTTGCTCCCTTATAATTATACCATGATGAAAATCCCCGAATATGTAACGGATTTTAATTCACTGGAAAAAACCTGCCTGATAAAAAATGTAGCTATTCAGACCATAAAGTCAATCGCGCGCCGGGGAAAAGGATTGGCAAAACACAAAAAATACAATACCTGGTACAATCCGCTGGACAATGAAAAAGCGATTTATCATGCCGTCAGTTGGGTATTGGGTAATCCCAATGTTTTCCTTAATACGGTTGGTGATATTCATCTGCTGGAAACAGTGCTCAAAGCAGCCTCGGTCATGGATGAGAAACCTGACAATGCCACCATGGAAAAAGATATTGAAAAATATCAGATAGAGCCCCTATTTCCTACTGATGAAATCTGAGCAAAATGAAGTGCTGTATAATAAAATCTTTTCTAATCCTGGTTCTTTTTTTCGGGTATTTGAGCGCTTATGAACCATCTATGTTAAACCTGGATATCCCCTCTACTTTAAACCAGGGATTAGGAGATTTTAATACCCGCCATCGGTTTTTAGGAAATATCAATGATCCTGTCAAAAATCTACTAGGCAGTGATGAAGGCGCCAATGTCTCTATCGAAATGCGCTATGAACTGACCGACAAAATAGAATTATATGGCCTTCGGATCAGCGAGCAAAAAGAATATAATTTTGGGATTAGTTACAACAAATATCTGGACTTTATAAAAGTCAACAGTCAAATAAAATTACTCTTTTTTACAGAAAAATATGTTGGCCTTGATGAAAGACAGAACAATCTGTTTTATCAATTAAACTTTTCAAAAAAAGATATATTTGACCGTTTAACATTGGTTTTAAATCTCGGCTATGATGGTTATAACCTGAGATTTTCAAATGGAATTGGCGCTATGGTAAAATTATCAAAAAAATTCTTTGTATTAAGCGAATATTTTCCGGTTCAGGATAAAAATGAAAGGTGGACCGGCAGTAAAGATAGTTTTGCTTTTGGATTCAAATACAAAACCTATGGCCATTATTTTGCTTTCCAACTGGGAAATAGCACAGCCATTGGTGTTCGTAAAGTATCGCTTGGATCAAATACCAATGATCTGTTTTTAGGGTTTAATATGCAACGGATCTTACGATTTTAAAATTAGGAATCCATGATGGTCAAAAAAAAGTTTGTAATCACAATTTTTATTCTTCTATTCTTATTCACCTGTAATACTCGAAAAGACAATCCATTACTAAGCGAGCCGGCGAGAGACAGGTCAGATGACCCGGTACGCTTTCAAATCACGACCATGACCTACAACGGTAAATACGCCCCGAAAAATGTAGGTGCGGTCTGGATTGAGGACGTCGATAATAAATTTGTAAAAACCTTAAGAGTATGGGGGAAAAACCGCCGCAAACATCTTGTGGTTTGGAATGAAATATCCAATGGAAATACGGTTGACGCGGTCACCGGCGCCACTAAAAAATCTCATGGAATGCGGGAAGCAACCTGGAATTTACTCAATGTCAATGGAAACTTGCAGGATTCCGGTGAATTCTACATAAATGTGGAATTTACCGAAGAAAACTCCAAAACCAACGGCAAATTAGGAAAGACATTTAAAGCTGGTTTTAATTTACCTGATTCAGGGATATCTTTGGATTTTAATGACCAAAATTATTTTAAAGATGCGGAATTAATTATTGAAATCTTTTGAAAATTAATCGTTTCAGCATTTTGCAAATTGGCTGAATATTTCTTTTATTTTCTTATAATAATTCTTATTCTATTCATAAAGGATGCCTGTTGCATTGGCTTTCACGTCAGGCGATACTATTAATATCATTAAAAAAGATAGAAAACTAAAAAATACTGTGCATTTCATTCAAATGCCATTCTCTGCTTGGCAGATTTCTGAGAAACAAGGGGAGGTGTTAGTAAATTAAATAGTATTTTGATCCATGAATGTTTTAAATGAATCGTATTCAAAAAAGGAGCAACAATGAGTAATTATGAAAAAATCACAAACATAGACAATGAAATTCAGGCAAACTATTTGAATGAGGTGCTTAAGGATAAAAATATTCCACACCGGTTGAAAAGTTATCATGATTCCGCCCTGAATGGTCTTTATCAGGCTACTAAAGGATGGGGAATTATTGAAGCGCCAAAAGAATATAAAACAGAAATTCTGACCATTGTTGATGAATTGACACAAGAGCGTTAAAAACCATCTCCGTTGACACAGTTAACGTCATGAAAAAAATACTTTACACACCCATCGGCATTATTCATTCACCCTTCAAGGAAAAGGGGAACACACCGGTCCAGCCGGTTTATTCCGATGATGCCGTCGCAACAATCGAAATTTTTGATCAATACACAAAGGGTCTGAAAGAGCTGGCGAGCTTTGATCACATTGTTTTACTCTTCCATTTAGACCGGATATCAGGATACACCTTACAGACAGTACCCCATTTTGATAATGAGATACGGGGCGTTTTTGCTACCCGCAGTCCCTCCCGTCCCAACCCTATTGGACTCAGCACTGTCAGACTGGTCAGCATCGACAAAAATATAATCACGGTCAAGGGCATCGACGCGCTGGATGGTACCCCCCTGCTGGATATCAAGCCTCATATCAAAAACCTGGGTGGCAGCAAACAATGATTACAACATTGCTCTTATGACCTGCATTTTTAATAAAAATATGAGCCATTCCCCCTTTTTGTGCCGGCATCTTTTCTATTATCAAAAGCCGGGTATTCTACGGATTTTTCAAATTTATTTTATCAGGATTTAACCGTAGATCATTAATTTTATACGCTCTGTTTAAATCGATCGTAAATTCATGAATAAATCAGGCCAGGTTGAATTATATTCAGATTCAATTGAGATAAATTACGGTTCTTCAAAAAACGCCCTACAGTTTTACCACCATAAAAATACAGAAGAATATCCCCTCAAAAAAAAACAAGAACTTGTTATAAAAACAATGTATTAATTTACACAAATCAGTTACAACAAAAAAAATATTGACATAAAGTTGAAAAGAATATATATTCTTTTTCAGTAAAAATGGATTATAAAAAGAATAAATGGTTTAATCAAAAATGTGCTTTACAGATCATTCTGAATTTGCCAAATCCGTCATTCTTTAAACGTATTAATTGTAAAAAACCACTTTGTCAGCGAGGTGTCCAAGATGTATCAGGAAAGTGAAATTCTCACATTGGTTTTAAGTAGCTTAATTTTAATTTTTATCCTTTTTTATAAATCGCACACAAAAATTATTCCTTACAGTCATTATTTTCTGTCCGCCTATTTTATTCTGTTGCTGGCCTATTTCTGTACTGTATTAGAAAGTTTTCTGTGGTATTCATTCTTTCATTATACAGAACACATCAGCTATGCACTAAGTTTCATTTTACTCTCAATTTGGGGTGTTAAAAAGACCCGGTCTAAAAGAAAGGGGCAGAAGTGACTCTAATAATTTTAATTGATATTATCGCAATTATTGCACTGCTGATAGCTATTAGCGCGCTGTTTTTTGGCTGGCGGTTCAAATCTGAAAATGATATTAATACAATCACTTTATTTCTTTATTTGACCCTACTTGCATATATTACCTTTTTATTGCTGGAAAATACAGCGCCACATTTACATATCGAAGAAGTAGAAAATTTTTTAGGAGCAATTATTCCTGTAATTTTGGGATTTTTAATCTATGCAAACATCCTAAAACAAAAAAAATACTCTGAAATTAATAAAGAGCGGCTAAGTCAGATGATTCTCAATTCTATAGGCGACGGTGTGGTTTCAACCGATAATCACGGCCGTATTAAAAGTATGAATCCTATGGCCGAGAAACTCTCCGGCTGGACGTTTCAGAAGGCTAAAAACAAACCGATTTCCGATGTTTTTAATATTATTGATCCTCATACCAGACAACCGGCTGAAAATCTTGACTTTAAAATCATTCAATCTATCCGAAATAATAAGGCCCCTGTAAACAAAACCTTAATATCTAAAAATGGCAAAGAATATCAGATTGTCGAATCCGGCGCAGTATTTCAGAATACCCTGGGACAGAATATGGGTCTAATTCTGGTATTCCGGGACTTAACAGATTTAACCGGCCTGAAAAAAGAGGTATTGGAAAAAGAAAAAATGTTCAATCTGGCTATTCTGGGTGCAGATCTGGGAATCTGGACATGGGATATTGAAAAAAATATTTTTAAAGTCAGTAAACGATCGCTTGAAATTCTGGGATTTGAAACAGACGATCCGTTTATTGATATCAATAAATGGATAGAATTAATCCATCCGGATGACAGAGAACAACTTACCCGAAGCCTTGAACAGCATTTAGAGGGAAAATCTATAACCTTTGAAACAGAACACCGTATGAAAGCAAAGGATGGCAGTTGGAAATGGATACTCTCACGCGGCAAAGTGCTGCAATGGAATGAGAATGGTACCGCCATTCGCGCCGCAGGCACACATCTGGATATAACCGATAGAAAATTAAATGAACAATCAATCAGAGAAAACTATCAAAAATACCGGGCGCTATTTGATCAATCCGTAGACGCGATCTACCTCTATGATCTGCAAGGGACAGTCCTTGATATGAATAAAGCCGCGGTTATCCAGAGCGGATATACCAAGCGAGACCTTTTAGGTACATCCATATTCAAATTGTTCCCCAATGATGCAAACCAAAGAAGAATAAAAAACGATTGGCAAAATTGGACACTTAATGATAGTCATCAGTTTGATGACCCACAAAAGAGAAAAAACGGCGATCTAATTCCTGTTGAAATCATTACCAGCAAAGTACATTTTGGCTCAGACGAGCGAATAATAACCATTGCCCGCGATATTACCGAGAGAAAAAAATATGAAGAAAAACTGAAAAAAAGCGAGGAACGTTACAGATCCTTTATCCGTCAGAGTAGTGAAGGAATTTACCGGTTTGAAATGGATCAGCCGATGGATATTTCCATGTCTCTTGATGATCAGGTGGCCTTTATTTTTGATCATGCTTTTCTGGCCGAATGTAATGAGGCTTTTGCTAAAATGTATCAGGCAAATTCAACGGAAGAACTGATTGGCAAACCAATAATCGATTTTTATGGCGGCACAAAGGATGAGCAAAATATTGAAGCCAATCGGAAATTTATAATTTCAGGCTATAAAATTGATGAAGAAGAAACCAGAGAAGTAACTCAGGATGGCCATAGGATCTGGTTGTCCAATAGTTCTATTGGTATTGTTGACAACGGCTTATTGTATAGAATATGGGGAACGCAACGGAATATCACCCTGCATAAAGAAGCCGATCAGGCATTATTTGAAAACGAACAAAAATATCGCAGCCTGATTGAAAAATCTCTGGATGTTATTTTCCTTTATTATGAGGGAAAATTTGAACTGATTAATAAAAAATTCCAGGAAGTCTTTAAGTTGACATTAGATGAAATCAATCAACCCGGCTTCACTTACATTGATATAATTAATCCTGAACACAGGGAAGAAGTCTCAGCCATTTTAAAAGGCATATCCAAAGAACCCAACCGGCAGGAAAATATTGAGTTTACATTTACAAATTCAGCAGGCAGGGTAATCAATGTAGAAAGTTCAATTACCTCCATTAATTATAAAGATGGCGTGGCTGTACAGGGAATTCTCCGTGACGTTACAAATCGCAAAAAACTGGAAGAACAATTGCGGCAATCTCAAAAAATGGAGGCTGTTGGGCAGTT
>CAYTLS010000135.1:0-6055 GCA_964438745.1 uncultured bacterium | reverse complement strand
CTATTACCAAACTGATATCACAAATAAAAATAGCATCGGAAGTATTATCAAACAGGCTGAAATATTTTTCCTTCTCCTTTTCCAGTTCTCTGATTTTATTTTGTAGTTGCGGATAATAACTTTTCTGAATTGAATTTTTATCAGAAAAGCCAAGCAGGTCAATCAGCAGCTGTTTATTTTTATCAGAGGGCTTCTTCATAAATAACCTCTATATCCCGTTGGTTTGCTTTCCGTGGGTTTGTCAGCAAACAGGCATCTTTCAGCGCTATTTCAGATAAAATCGGTATGTCAGCCTTCCGGACACCAATATTTTCCAATGTATTGGTGATCTTTAACGCCTGCTTTAAATTACGAATATGATTAAATAGTTTTTCGGCAGTTTCTTTTACTGTTAACTTTTTGGTTGTGAGATTCATTACTTCTGCAATTCTGGTAAACCGTTCAGGGCTTTTCTGAAAATTAAACCGAACCACATGTTCCAGTAGGATCGAATTGCATTCTCCATGGGGCAGATCAAGATATCCGCCCAGACTGTGGGACAGGGCATGGACGGCACCCAACATGGCATTGGAAAAGGCGAGTCCGGCTTCCATACTGGCAAACATTATTTTACCGCGAATATGCCTGTTATTCGTATCAGCCAGGATTTTGGGCAGATACCGGTTTAATGTATCGATCGCTTTCAGGGCATGGATATCCGATAAGGGGGAATGGGTGATGGAAACATAGGCCTCGATTGCATGAGTCAACGCATCAATTCCGGTACAAGCGGTTAAATAGTCATCCATTGAAAAAGTCAGTTCCGGATCCACCAAGGAAATATCAGGAATAATAATTTTGCTGATAATTGCAATTTTTCTGCGCTGTTCTGTATTCAGCATAATTGAAAACTGAGAAACATCTGAAGCAGTGCCTGCTGTAGTGGGAATAAATATTAAAGGGGGGAGCGGCGACACAATTCTATTAATGCCTTCATAATCCATTATTTGACCGCCGTTTTGGACGACGATCCCGATGCCTTTTGCTGCATCCATGGGACTACCCCCGCCAAAGGCAAGAATTGCTTCACATCCCTTGGAATTGTAGAGCGCGGCGCCCTTCATTATTTCTGTATCCCGTGGATTTGGAGTCACTTCATCAAAAATGTGATATTGAATCCCTTCAGATTCAAGATTATCCGATAATGTGTTTGCAAACCCTTTGGCTACCAGGTTTTTATCCGTTACCACCAGAACGCTGGATACATGGAAATTTTTACAATAGAGACCGGCAAGTTTTTGGGCGCCATCCCCGAAAACCAATTCCGGCATTAAAAATTTCCTGAGCTGCAATTTGTTAGAATTATCCATTAGTTACTCCGACAAGGGTAATTTGATTGTAAAACAGGTGCCCTGTCTGGCACTGGAATTCACGCTGATTTGACCATTGTGATTTTTGGTAATGATAAAATAGCTAACCGATAATCCCAGCCCGGTACCTTTGTCAACGGGTTTAGTTGTGAAAAAAGGATCAAATATTTTTGTTTGAATATCCTCTGGAATGCCGGGACCATTATCGGCAATCGTTAGCACCATATTACTTTCTTCAACATTAATTGTAACAGTGACTTGTGGTTTATAGGACTCCTTTTTTACTTCGGCCATGGCTTCGGCAGAATTTTTAAACAGGTTAAAGACGACCTGTTCGATCTGTCCTTTATCGCAGGGAACCTGGGGAAGATGATGCGCATATTTGCGAACCAACTTGATCTTTTTGAAGTCATAGTTTTTTTTGACACTATAATCATTTTGTATGAGAATGATAGTGTCTTCTATAATTTCGGTTATATTATATTTTTCAGAAGTATTTTTTGAACTTCTGGCAAAACTGAGCATAGTTTTAATGATATCCGAAGCATGGCTGCCTGATTCGGCAATCAGCTCTAAAAGCCGGTCAATTTTTCGCTCTTTCATGTAACTGACCAATTTTTCGAATTCAAGATTATGTTTTTTGGCGATAGATAAATTCTTGGGTAATTCTTTTAGCAAACGGTTTTTCAGGACACTGGCGTTTTGGAGCATTCCGGCAATCGGATTGTTAATTTCATGAGCCATTCCAGCCGCCAGGCCACCAACGGATAACATTTTCTCTGATTGTATCATCATTTGTTCCATCTGAACAATATTAGAGATATCATCAAACAGCAGGATTACACCATTTTCTTTAGCCGTGGAGAATGGGTAGATTGTAATTTTTTCAAAAGTTTTTTTGCCATCCGTAACTAATTCATTTTTTTTAATGACATTAGTGATATTGTTTTGAATTGAGTCTTTAATTGCCTGGTGGAAAGATCGAATTCGTGGTATTTTTTTATAAACTTCCAGACCCTCAATATCCGGTTCCTGTATTTGAAATAGTTTTCTTGCACGCTGATTCATCAGGTTTATTTTTAATTGGCTGTTGATACCAATCAGCGCTGAGGGCATGACATTGATAATCGTAAAAAAGTATTCCTTAAAAAAATTAATTTCCTTGAGTGTATTTTTGATCCTGGTATCGCGTATTTCAATTTTATCAGCCATGAAATTTGCGGCATCGATGATCTTTTGAAATTCGATATAGTATTGATTTCTCAATCGATTTTGATAATTGCCCGAGGCGATTGAATTAAGATCCTGAACAAAGGTATCAATAGGTTCCTTCAGTTGATTTTTTAAAATTATGTTGGTTAAAAAAATTAAAATCAGGATGACTGACAGACCGGCCAGGACGAAACTTAGATTGATCAACTGTTCGGTTTTTTTAATTTCATTTCTTGAAAATTGGATTTGTACTTCACCAATTTTTTGTTGATTATGCAAAATATCCTGTTGTATTAAAAATACATCTGTCTCAGTGGGATCAATTTTATCAAAAATCTTTTTTTGAAAATTGGTAATCGTATTGTCGGTAATTTTAATACCGGCGATGTCATCGGATTCCATATAGGCCATGGCAATTTCCGAAATATGATTCAAATCCATATTCCAGAGCGGACTTGATAAAACCTGGGCGATATTGCTGATTTGAAGGAGACTTTTTTCTTCCAGTTGAGTGGTCATGCGGTTGGTTATTATAGTCAGGTAGAGAAAATTGATAAGAATCATCAATATTGCTACGGTAATAGTCAACCATAGAATCAAATTGTTTACGATACTGTTTTTAATTTTTACTTTTTTACTCATACCCTCAGGGAATTATCATTAATACTTAATCAATTTTATTTTTATCCGAATTAAAAATATTTTTCCTATAAATTATCTACTTGCTATCATAAAGCCTGCCAATTAAAATAATTGGATTATCATTTTTACGGCAGAACAATATTTGTCATGGTGTAAAATTAATTTATTAACGCTAATCTAAGGGTTTCTCTAAAAAAATAATATAAAATATCGAAAAGCCGGCGTCTTTTATTATTGTTTACATATCAGTAAAATTATTAAGTCATGCGGCATTATGCTTTTAATAATGAATGTGTAGCATCAACCGGGTGGAAAAAATTTCCAATTATAAGAAAAAAATAAAAATAGTTACAGACCACTTTTTTTGCTAAGAGAATGACGGAGAATTATATTCCAGAAAATCTTTGCATAAGTTGACACAGTATCTTAATATTTAGCATAACTGTGCGTAACGTTATGAAATCATTACGTGGTAAGCAATATTTTTAATTAACAGTTCAATGAGGTGTAAATTATGAATAAAAAAGTCGTCCCAATTTTATTGGCATTTCTCTGTATGGGATTTGGTGATGCGGTTGGGCCTTTTGTGGGATTAGCAAAAACAGAATTTAATTTAAGCAATTTTATGGCCATGATCATACCTTTTATGGGCTTCATAATGTTTGGACTGCTTTCTGTGCCCATGGGTATTTTTCAGGACCGGAAAGGTAAGAAATTCACTTTAATGATTGGACTGGTGATTGCCCTGATCGGAATGATCCTGCCATTATTTGAATTGAATACTTTTCCATTATTTCTATTGACAATATTATTACTCGGCGGTGGAGCAACAATACTACAGGTCGCCGGCAATCCGATTATGCGGGATGTCTCCAAGCCGGGAAAATACTCCAGAAATCTTTCTATCGGTCAATTTGTTAAGGCGATCGGTTCTTTGGCAGGTCCGGTTATACCACCTTTGGCCGCTGCCTGGTTGGGCGCTGACTGGAAAGTTATTTTCCCGGTTTTCAGTGTTGGCTTGTTAGTAACCTTGGTGATGCTGGCGATTACCAATATTGATGAAGTAAAAATCACCGACAGGGAGCCAACAACGCTGAAATCCAGTTTGCTCTTGCTATCCAATAAATATGTGTTGCTGATGGTTTTGGGAATTTTTCTTTATGTTGGCGCGGAAGTGTGTATGAGTTCCGGTATTCCGCTTTATTTGGAAGATAATTTCGGGATCGATATTGTTAAGTTTGGCGTGCTGGGTACCGGTTTATTTTTTACGACGCTAATGATCGGACGCTTTCTGGGTGGAATGATCCTGAACTGGCTAAAACCGGAAAAGTTTTTTGTGATCACCAGTTTGGTGTCAATTCTGGGTATTTTAGGACTCTTTATCGGCAATCAGTGGATCGCCATTCTCAGTGTTGTTATTATTGGGTTTGGATTTGCGAATATCTTTCCATTGATCTTTTCAATCACAATTGAACGATTACCGGAAAAAACCAATGAATTGTCGGGATTGATGGTGACGGCTATCGTCGGCGGCGCATTTGTTCCGTTGCTGATGGGATTTCTTCAGGATTTGACAACAATTTCAATAGGATTTCTGGTGCCCCTGGCCGCTTTAGTATACATCGCGATACTTGCTTTTAGCAATAATCGCGGGGGAAGCGTTGACCATGAATTTTGAAAGCGACAATAGAATTGTCATGACTCTGGATGCCGGCGGTACCAACTTTGTATTTTCTGCCATGCAGACCAATAAGATGATAATTGAGCCTGTTACTGTTCCGGCTATGGCTGACAATCTGGATCTCTGCCTGAAAAATATCATTGCAGGATTTAAAGATGTAGCAGATAAACTCGGCAATCAAAAGCCGGTGGCCATTAGTTTTGCTTTTCCGGGACCGGCTGATTATAAAACCGGGATCATTTCCGATTTAGCAAACCTACCGGCGTTTCGGGGCGGAGTTGCCCTGGGGCCAATGCTCGAAGACATTTTTAATATTCCGGTATTTATTAATAATGATGGAAATCTCTATGCCTATGGTGAGGCGATCGCAGGATATTTACCGGAAATCAACCGGAAACTGGCGGAAAGCGGTAGCCCGCGTCGATTTCGCAATTTAGTCGGTTTTACACTGGGTACCGGGTTTGGCGCTGGCATTGTGCTCAATAACAGGCTGATAATAGGGGATAATTCCAATGCCGGTGAAGTTTGGTTGCTGCGGAATAAATTTTTTAAAAATATCAATGCCGAAGCATCTGCTTCTATTCGCGCCATTAAACGTGAATATGCCAGGGCTGCTGAATTGCGAATTGATGATGTTCCTGAACCCAGGGATATCTATACGATCGCCAAAGGGGAACGATCAGGAAACCAGCCGGCTGCTGTCCGGGCTTTCCACCATATGGCTGAAGCAATCGGTGACGCGGCCGCGAATGTGGCAACATTGATCGACGGATTGATCGTCTTTGGTGGTGGAATCTCCGGCGCCAGGGATATATTTATGCCGGTTGTGGTTGATGAAATGAATAGCAGTTTCCAAGATCTCAATGGAAACAACTTCCCGCGAATGGCTGTTAAAGCCTTTAATACTGAAAATCCTCATGAACTGAGCGCATTCCTGACCGGTGAAAAAAAGAAAATTTCCATTCCATTTTCTAATAAAAAAATAAGTTATGATCCTATGATGCGAATTGGAGTAGGGGTATCCAAAATTGGTACATCGGAAGCCATTAGCATCGGCGCCTATGCTTTTGCTCTCCAACAATTAGATAAAAAATAAACGGTTTAATCATTGTCAATAAAAAAGGGCTGTCATTAATAACAGCCCTTTTTAAGTTTATAGAAACAGGTCGCT
>CAYTLS010000134.1:0-6066 GCA_964438745.1 uncultured bacterium | reverse complement strand
AGTCCAATTCAGGGGCTTATCGAGAAATGAATTACAAAAACTGTGGTATTATAAAATAAATATACAAGATATTGTATTTTAATTTTTTTTACCTTTAATTGGAAAAATAAAGACATTGGAAATAGTGCCAATTTTAATATATTTTAAAGGAAAATAAAAGTGAGGTTGTAATGAATAAAAGTAAATTGTATTTGTATCGATTTTCAGTAGCAGAAAACACGAATAAAACTCAAAAACAGTTAAAGACTTTATTTACTAAAGCAGGGTTTGAAAAGATGATAAACAAGCATGATTTGACTGCGGTCAAAATGCATTTTGGTGAGAGAGGAGTCAATACTTATGTCAAACCCCATTATGTTGAACCGGTTATTAGAAAGATTAAAAGCTGTGGGGCAAAACCTTTTCTGTCAGATACCAATGTTCTCTATAAAAGTGAGCGTGACAATGCGGTGGATCACTTGAAATTAGCCCGTGAGCATGGTTTTACCTATGAAAATACCGGCGCTGATATCATTATCGCTGATGGAATCAATGGCGTCAATGAACAGGAAATTGAAATTAATGCACCACTGAACAACAAAGTGAATATCGCACAAGAATATCTGACTGCTAATTCAATTATTGTCGTGACCCATGTTACCGGCCATTTGGCATCCGGTCTGGGGGCAACTATTAAAAATATGGGAATGGGAATGTCAAGCCGTAAGGGCAAACTGGTTCAACATTCTGTTTCTCATCCCGGTATTTCAGAATCAAAATGTACGCAATGCGGCACATGTTTGGAATGGTGCCCTGTAAATGCTATTGCCATGCAGGAAAAAAGCGCCCGGATAGATGATGGTACATGTATTGGTTGCGGCGAATGCCTGGCTGTATGCCGGTTTGACGCGGTAAAATTCAACTGGGATTCATCATCGGAATTATTGCAACAACAAATTGTTGAACACGCCCTGGGAATTGCCAAAGCGAAAAAGGATCGAATGGGATATCTTACTTTTATGATTAATATGACCAAAGATTGTGATTGTTTGCCTCATCCCGATGAATATATAATTGACGATGTCGGTGTGCTGGCCGGAAATGATCCGGTTGCAGTCGATCAGGCGGTTTGGGATCTGACGAACCAGGGTGGAAAGAATATCAGCCAACACGCCTATCCGAATATTGATGGCGAAGAGCAATTGCGATATGGTGAAAAGATCGGTTTGGGAAGCCGTAATTATGAAATTATTGAAATCTGATTTCTGTAAGAGTGGTAATGCGAACATTAAAAGATAAATTAAATTCCCTGTATGGAAAAAGTGAGCCTGTGACGGAAGAACACGCTGATGATAAATCGCGGATTCGTCGTAATCTGGAACGAATGTTTGATACCGGGACGACAAAAACCTTTCCCAAAACCAGCATTGAAAAAAAAGAATATCAGCCTCTGGAAGAATTGGTACCCGGACAATGGATAAACACCAGTTTTGGGGACATCTTTCGTGCGGAATTTACCTATGATCTAAATGATATTTACGGGAATCTGAGTCTAAAAAAAATTTTTAATTATACATCCGGTCATATTAGAAATACCTTTCAAATAGGGACCAATCATGAAATAGAATCGATCCTTTTCCTCGATACAGAAACCACCGGCCTTGCCGGAGGGTCGGGCACTGTCGCTTTCATGATCGGATTAGGTTGGGTAGAAAAGGAAACTTTTGTTGTTCACCAATATTTTATTTCCCAACTGAATCATGAAGAGGGGATGCTGGAATATATTGCAAACTTCGCCAGACGCTTCACCTGTATTGCTTCGTACAATGGAAAATCCTATGATGTGCCGCTGTTAAATACACGCTATGTTATGAATCGTCTGATGCCGGTATTCGAAAACATGGCGCATATCGACTTTTTGCATCAATCTCGATCACTCTGGAAATATTCTCTGGACAATTGCAAGTTGAAGACTCTGGAAGCGGAATTGATGGGATTATACAGAGAAGGAGATATTCCCGGTGAATTGATTCCCGAAGTCTATTTTGAATATCTCGAAGCCGGCCTGGTGGAGCGGCTGGAACGGGTCTTTTATCATAACCGGTTTGATATTATTACCATGCTGGGGGTTATGGTGCTGATTCTGGATTCCATTGGAAATATTCAGCCGGAAGATAATCCTTTGAATGACTATGCCAAGGGACGAATTTTTAACCGGAAAAAGGAAATTCAGCGAAGTATTCAACATTATGAAAACGTGCTAAATTCGACGATTTCAGTAAGCCGGCGAATTATCACTTTACTGGAATTAGCTGATATTTACAAAAAAGCCAAAAAATATGAAGAAGCCATCGAACTTTGGCAGCAGGTTGCGGCAATTGATTATTCATATACTGCCCATCTGGAACTGGCAAAATTTTATGAACACCGGGCAAAAAATTATCCGTTCGCGCTGGAACATGCGGAAAAAGCACAAAAGGGGTTAAACCGGTTCAAGCAAAAAGAGATTGCTGCGACTGAAAAACGAATTGAGCGGCTTAAAAGGAAAATCAATAAGGCAATTGATAACAGAATGGAATAACCTATGAGAACAATAGAAAATATTCTCGATCAGAATAAAAAACTACGCAAAAATATTGAATTTATCTATGAAATTGAAGGCAGCAATGGAGAGTTCATTGATATTCCAGAATCAATTTCCATAAAACTAAGGCAGGCGTTACAATCACGGGGGATCAGGCAACTCTATTCTCATCAGGCAAAGGCCTGGGAACTGGCGCAGCAAGGGAAAAATTTTACTGTTGTAACCCCAACCGCTTCCGGAAAAACTTTGACCTATAATATTCCAGTACTGGAAGAGATAATTAAAGATAAAAGTGCCAAGGCCATGTATATTTTCCCGACGAAAGCGCTGTCACAGGACCAAATGAATGAATTGCACGAACTGATTGATGTACTGGAAGAAGAGATCAAAGTCTTTACTTTCGACGGCGATACACCCGCTGACGCCCGTAAAGCCATTCGCAAGCAGGGCAATATCATTGTCACAAATCCGGATATGTTACACCAGGGAATCATGCCGCATCATACCAAGTGGATGCAGTTTTTTCAGAATCTGAAGTATGTGGTGATTGATGAAATGCACATTTACCGCGGTGTGTTCGGCTCCCATTTGACCAATGTGATTCGGCGGCTGAAACGGATTTGTAAATTTTACCGGTCAGATCCGCAATTTATCTTTTGTTCTGCCACTATTGCCAATCCCGCTAGACATGCAGAAAAATTACTGGAAAAAAAAGTCCATTTGATCGATAAGTCCGGCGCGCCGGTCAGCCCGAAAAAGATTTTTTTCTATAATCCACCGGTTATCAATTTTGAATTGGGCATTCGCGCCAGTTATGTTGGGGAAGCGAAAAAGGTTACCCATCATCTTATTAAAAACGGAATCCAGACGATCACATTTGCCCTCTCCCGTTTGAATGTTGAAGTCTTGACCAAATATCTGAAAGATGCCTTTGAAAAAGATCGCGAGTCCATGGCTGAACGGGAGAAAATTGCCGGATATCGCGGCGGCTATCTACCAAGACGGCGGCGGACTATAGAAAAAGGTGTCCGAAATGGTGACATCAAAGGCATCATCTCTACAAATGCCTTAGAACTGGGCATTGATATTGGTAGTCTGGACGCGGCTGTTCTGGCCGGCTATCCGGGAACCATTGCTTCTACCTGGCAGCAGATCGGCCGGGCTGGTCGACGTGGTAAAACTGCTATAGGTATTTTTATTGCCCGCTCCAGTCCGATTGATCAGTTTCTGATGAAACACCCGCAATATTTTTTTGGTGGCTCACCGGAGCACGCGCGGATTAATCCGGATAATCTGATGATCCTGATTGACCATATCAAATGTTCCTCTTTTGAGATTCCCTTTGAAGAAAATGAGTCCTTTGGCACGGTAAATTGGCAGGACCTGGAGGAAATGTTGAAATTCCTGACTGAAGGAGGTGTCCTCCACAAAAGTGGCAACCGCTATTTTTGGTCGGAAGATGTTTATCCTGCCGGCACCGTGAATCTTCGCCAGATTCCCAAAGGAAATTTTGTGGTTGTCAATACTGACAAGGATAACAAGATCATCGCGGAAGTGGATTACTCAGCGGCTGCTATGACCATCTATCCGGAAGCAATTTATATGGAATCCGGACAGCAGTATGTTGTTGATGAACTGGACTGGGAAGGCCGCAAAGCCTATGTGCGCAAAACTGATTCTGATTATTTTACCGATTCCATTGAATACACCAATGTCAAAGTACTGTCCGAAGACGAAAAAAAGAAATCCCGGCATGAAGATGTTTTTATCGGTGAAGTCCAGGTGGTAACACGAATTGTCGGCTACAAAAAAATAAAATTTTACACCAATGAAAATACCGGCTACGGCAAAATCAACCTGCCGGATCTGGAAATGGTGACTTCTTCCTACTGGTTTACGGTACCGCAACATATCGTTGAGACATTGCCATACAGTAAAGCCGATTGCGTAGACGGGATTATGGGCATCAGTAAGGCCATGCATTCTATTGCCGCGATTATTTTGATGTGTGATCATCACGATATCAAAAATTCTGTAGGGGATAAGAGTTTTGAGTGGTTTGCCATGAATAAGATCACGGAACGCGGCATCTACACACCGGAAACACCGGATTCACCCTCTAAGAAACTGAATCCGGAAGATTTGAAAAATTTTCAGCCAACCATATTTATTTATGATAATTATCCCGGCGGTATTGGCTTTTCGCCGCAACTGTTTGATTCCCATGAGGAGTTGATTGACAATACACGGCAACTGATTGAAAAATGCCCCTGTGAAAATGGCTGTCCTTCCTGTGTTGGCCCGGCCTCGGAAGTGGGCATGAATTCCAAACAAATCGCCCTGGATATTTTGAAAATGCTGACCAGTAAAACTGTTCAGAAGAAGGATGAAACGCATCTACAGGGTGGGAAATATTATTTGAATTAATAAAATTTTGAAGCGAGTTAGATTTCCTGAAGTTTTTAAAAAAGTGGTCGGAAGTTGATTCCTGAGTTTATATAGTAAACCTCGAAGGTTTTTACTAACCTTGGAGGTTTTTTAATACTAAAACCTCTTGATGTTATGATGTTTTAGCGTTAAAATTATTTATAAAAACAGGAGATACAAATGCCAACGTTGAGTAAAAGAACAACTGTATACTTTGATCCGGACATTCATCGCGCCTTAAAAATTAAATCCGTCACTCTAAATCAATCAATTTCTGAATTAATCGATAAAGCAATCAGGACAGAATTGATTGAAGATGAAGAGGACATCAAAGCATTTGAGGAAAGAATCAGTGAACCCACTGTTCCCTATGAAACTGTATTAAAACAACTGAAGGCAGATGGCAAAATATAAAATAGAAATTAAACGGTCAGCGATAAAAGAATTATACAAATTGCCAAAAACAGTCTTATCAAGAATACTGCAAAAAATTGATTTGCTGACTGAGAATCCAAGACCTCAGAATTGCGTAAAGTTAAGCGGTCGGGAGAAGTATCGAATTCGTGTAGGTAACTATCGAATACTGTACTCAATTTTCGATAATAAATTGGTTATTTTTGTTGTAAAAATTGCTCATCGAAAAAATGTTTATAAATGAGTTTTACTTATGGTGAATATCAAAAATCCTCCCGTGTAATAGAATTACTGCATTATTCATAAAAACATGAACAATGCCCGCTTCGCACCGATACGTTTCCTGCTGAAACTATCAGGTTAAGGACAAGATGTCCGTGGTTGAGGAGCTTGGAATCCAAGTCCGCAATTTAAGATATTCACGATAAGCATTAGTATAATCGATTTCTATGTTGCATTTGGGTATCATTTTCGGAGGATCTATTTTTATACAGCCTTGTTTTTTTTGTTACTTTTTCTATCAAGAAAAAAAGTAAAGTAAAAACAATAATTTAAGTCAAATTCAATACATTGATTTGAATAATATCATCAAGAGAATAAGTCAATTACCAATATGCTCAAAATTTTTTTGTATTATTTTGTTTAGATAAATCTTTAAAGCC
>CAYTLS010000133.1:0-6079 GCA_964438745.1 uncultured bacterium | reverse complement strand
GGTGGTTAAAATACAATCAACTGGCATTAAAATTTTTACCTACCAGTGTTACTAATCTCTATTACCTGGCAGACGCTTTTGCGCAGCACGGTCAACCTGATAGTGTAATGAAATATTTGCAAAAGGTTGTAGAATACGGGTATGGCTGGGGCGCATTGGATGATGATAGTTTTGATTGTATCCGGAACCATCATGATTATCAAACACTCACTGATCGTATAAATATTTTGTCAAAACCGGTTAATACCAGTGAAACGGCCTGGACGATTGATGAAAAAGACCTTATTCCGGAAGGTATTTGCTATGATCCGGTTGACGATGTTTTTTATCTGAGCAGCCTGTATAAATGTAAAATACTTGAGATCAAACGGGATGGCAGTTACACTGATTTCACTTCCGAAAAACAGGACGGTCTGCGCTCAGTGGTCGGCATGAAAGTGGATGCAAAACGGCGAATTCTTTGGGTTCTTTCAGAAGTTTCTTCGATGCATTATAAAACTCCCCAGGAATCAGAAATGGGCTGGTCCGGTGTCTTTAAGTATGATCTTGAAAGTGGTGATTTACTCAAGAAATACACGCTTCACGAAGATAATAGGCCGCACCTGTTTAATGATCTTGTTATCACCTCTGCCGGGGATATTTATTTTACCGATTCCAAATCAAAGCAAATATTCACAATTGATCACAGCAATGACACGCTGGAAGTTTTCCTTAAAAATTCCGGTTTCGGTTTTCTAAATGGCATCGCACTCTCAAAAAATGAGAAGTCTCTCTACATTGCTGACAGTGGACCGGGGGTTTTTCGTCTAAATTTATCAAACAAAAGTATTCATTATTTGGAAACACCAGAAAACGTTACTTCCACAGGTATCGATGGACTGTATTTTTATGAAAATTCTTTGATTGGTGTTCAGAATGGACTTGGTCCGGCAACCCGTATTGTCAAGTTTGATTTAAATTCCGATGGTACCAAGGTTATAAATCAGGAAATACTTGAAATGAAAAATCCACATTTTAATATTCCCACTACAGGCATTATTGTTGATGATCGGTTTTATTATATTGCCAATTCCCAGTTGCGGAGTTTCAACCGGGACAATAGTATTTTTTCAAGTGACCAGCTTCAAGAAGTCTATATTTTGAAAACAGGGTTGAAATAACAGATATGAGTTTCGTGTGCATTAACCATAAAACATAAAATATTCAGGTTAGCTAAAAATTATTTCACTTTGATACTCATGATTTTTTCTAACACTGCTTTGTCATCTTTGAGCATACCGGATTTCACTAACCGTGGTGTCATTTTTTGCAATTTGGGATTACGTAAAAAAACTCCTTCCAATATTTCCAGGGCTTTTTCTACCTCACCATTCCCAGCCAGTGTTATTGCGGTCCAATAGGGGAGTTCCGGGTTTTCAGGATAATATTTTGCTGCTGCCTGATATTCATGCAAGGCTTCTTCAATTTTCCTCTCTTCCATATAAAAATCCCCTTTATTGGCATGATTATAAGCGCGATTTATGCGGATCAATCGTTTCAATTGTTTCAGCGGTTCCGGATGATCATCCACTCTCAGATCAAAGCGGTTATCTTTGTAATCTATACCGGTAGGATTACCAGTGGCAATGACCATTGCGGCGGATTGTTTGCCGCGAATGTCCCCACCTTCTGCCTGGGCGGCTTCCAATGCTGCCATCATGCGATCAGCCAGATCACCTTTAGTTTTTTCAAAGGCTGTAGCCATGGCCGGCCAGACAGTAGATTTTTCCATCATATTAGCTTGCACGGAATAATGTTTACCCTGATAGTGTCCGGCCGCCCCGACACATCTGAAACCGGTATGCGTGGCCACATTTCCCTGGATATCAATCATTGCCACTTGCCGTACTGCATGGACAGAATCTTTTGCAATCAACTGATCAAGGGCTTCTCTGGCGGAAAGGCCCTTTTCCATTAATGCCAATCCATCGGGCCCATATTCAACTTTGACAAAAGATTGGGTCGCCACTGCGCCGACACCGGCTTTTACCCAGGGCACCAATTGGCCCACCGCAAACCAGTGGCTCTGGACAGCGACACCGACTTCTCCGGTCTCTTCATCATAAGCCACAATTGAATAGGTGCTAACCGGCCTGGTTTGAGCTGTCAATGATAATGCTATTACTAATAAAAATATTATTTTCTTCATTTTATCCACCTTGTTAATCTATTTGCAAATATAAAAAATTTGGGTCATAAAAGTAAGTATATTTCTATGCATACAGAATTGATGGTCTTTTTAAAATATCCGTTATGGAATTTAACAACTATTAAATATATTTATACAATCAATAAATATGAGGTTTGTGAGTGATTGAATTTAAAAATGTCGATCTTGAATTTCAAGATTTACAAATTTTTCAGGATTTTAGCTTTAAAATAGAAAAAGGAGAACACGCTTGCTTTAGTGGAGCGTCAGGACGTGGCAAATCCACCTTGTTGAAAATGTTGCAAGGGTATGTTATTGCTGATAAAGGAAAAATAATTATTGATCAATGGGAGCTCTCCCAAAATACGGTTGATGATATCCGCAATGCTGTCACCTGGATTCCGCAAAATATCAATTTGCCGGTAAATAATGGCAAAGCGCTTTTGGAACTAATGGACCTGGAACACAACTGGGAGAGAATTGTAACAATCGCTAAAAAACTTTTGCTGGAAGAGGATCTATTAAGTAAAGATTTTACGAAAATCAGCGGCGGACAAAAGCAGCGTGTTGTTATCGCCATTTGCCTCAGTATTGATAAAAATATCATTTTGATGGATGAACCCACAGCCTCACTGGATTCAGCTGCAATCGACGCTTTGCTAGAAACATTATCAGCAATGCGGGAAAAAACGATCCTATCAGCATCGCACAATGAAAAATGGCTACGACAAGCCGAAAGGGTCATAGAATTATGAGTTCAATAATTGATATCAGTATTTGGAAATTAGTCGCCAGTCTGGGAATTTTAATCATTCCCTTTGCTTTTTTATTATATTACAAAATACCATTGATTCGCAGTATTCTGGTAGCAATTATTCGCATGGTGGCCCAATTATCCCTGGTAGCCATTTATATGGAATGGATATTTAATGTCAATAATAAATGGATCAATATGCTTTGGGTTTTTATGATGATCTTTGTTGGCGTCTTTACAGCTATCAAACGAATTGGCCTCTATAAAAAATACTTTGTTCTGCCCCTCTCCTTGTCAGCGATTACGGCGGTTATTATAGTTGATGCTTTCTTTTTGGGCTATGTCTTACATCTGGATTATATTTTTGACGCCCGCTATTTTATCCCCATTACCGGCATGATCCTGGGGAATTCCATGAACCATAATATTGTGGGACTGAGTGCCTATTTTCGTGGGTTATCAGAAAAATCAGAACTCTATTATTTCTTATTGACCAATACCGGAAACACCACACTGACCCGCCGCCCCTTTGTCAAAGAGGCTATCACCCAGGGACTAAATCCGCTGATCGCTACAATGACTGTGATCGGGTTGATCTCTCTGCCGGGCATGATGACCGGCCAAATTTTAGGCGGCAGCTCACCGGCTATGGCGATTCGTTACCAGATCATGATCATGTTCGCCATTTTTGGCGGCTGTAGCATCAATATGTTTCTCAGCATCATTTTTTCCAACCGGTTTATCTTTGATAAATATGGAAAATTGAAAATGGATATTGTGAAATCGGTTGAGAGTTAATCCTCTACTTCCTTTTCTTTTTTTGAACGCTATCCATCTTTTTCGTATCCACTCCTTTGATTTTATCATAGCTGCGCATACTGCCGATTCCCAGCATTCCGGTAACAATTGCGAATAATGGCCCGGCGTCAAATACCGGCGGCGGGTCAATTTCCCCTGGAATCCAGGCCTTTGCCTGACAAATCGTCCATCCCCAAATCAGTAAGGGATACAGCAAAAACTGGTATGCCAGCGCAATACCACCGACCCAACCGATAAAAGGACGCCAGCCGGCGACGAAAATGCTGCCGTGCCGGGCTTCTTCTTTATTGATTTCCAATTGTCCCTGCATCAACTCATTATACATCTTTTTTTCCTGCAGGGCGATTTTTAATTTTTCCTCTTTTGAGGTGATCAGATCGTCGGCAATATTACCCACAGATTCAACGATTTTTCCAATGCCTAATAAATTCATACCAAATCCCCCAGCGTCCTGTTGATCCAACCGAGCAAAAATTTCTTCTGTGCCGGATTGCGTTTACATATTTCGGTATAACGTGTGATTTTTGCCAGTGCGAACTTGCTGATAAATAGTTCGTCATCGCAATCATTTAATTTGGCCAATGTCTTCGGTCCAATAATACCATCAGGGATTGCATCGACAACCAGTTGTGCCAACTTGGTCGCTGTGCGCAGACCGGCATTGACAGAAAAATCGAAAATTGATTCAGCAATTTGTTGATTCTCAATTTTATCACCACTGCACCGCCGCCAAAATTCCTGCTGATAAAATTCCCGCACTTCCTGGGTTAATTGAGGATTATCCAGTTCGTTACGGTCAATCAATTTCCAGCCTTCCCAGCCGGGATGATAATTTCTGGCAATACCGGCATAAGTTTGCCCGCCCAAGTCATTTTCCACAGTTGACAATACAAACCCGCCTTCACGCTTGACCATCTTATCAAAAGCAGTTTCAAAATCTGCCATTTGCTTCTCCAACTATAGTTTTTATAAGTTATTACCTATTCCACTTTAGTCATTAAAAATGAAAAATCAAAGTCAGGAGAACATTATTTTGCAAATTATATGATTTTTCTGGGAATTGTTTCAGGTAGCCGGGTTAGTAATTCATAATTAACATTTTGGGTAATGTCACAAAAAGATGAGACCGTAATGCGCTTGCGGCCCTGCCTGCCAATCAGGACTACTTCGTCATTCTTTTGAACACCCGGAATACCATTCACATTGACGAGGATCACGTTCATATTGACCATGCCGATCACCGAAGCTTTGCGGCCGCGAACCAGCACGTACCCGATATTGCTTAAATTTCTGGCAAATCCGTAGGCATATCCAACCGGTACTGCCGCGACTTTGGTTTTCCTGGTCATAAGTGCGGTGGTACCATAGCCGACAAACTCCCCTTTTGGTACCTCCTTGATATTCATAATCCGGCTTTTCCAGCTCAGAATCTGAGTCAGGGGATCTTTGGTAAACCCATTGTCTGTGGAAAGCATATTATACATACGGGTTTCCTGGCTGGGCCAGAATCCATACTGAGCGATGCCGAAGCGCACCATGTCCATGATTGTGTTCTTATAGGTCAGGGCGGCAGCCGAACAGGCGCTATGGTAATATCTGGGTTTAACACCCATATTTTCCAGCCGGTTTCTCGCTTCTATGAAAACATCGAACTGTTTTGTTATTCTGGCATGGTTGGAAATGCTTTCCGCGCCGGCGTAATGGGTACAGACCCCTTCCAATACTAAATTGTTCCGGTTTGTTTTCAGTATTTCTACCAGTTTTTCCAACTTTTCCAGTTCAAACCCTGTCCGGTTCATACCCGTTTCAATTTCCACATGAATGCGGGACTTCTGCTTAAGTTTTCGGGCTGCCCGGATCGCATTTTCCAGCCGGTCAAAATCAAATACGAAGAATGAGATATGATTGTCAACGGCCCATTCCAATTCATCATTATCGATCATACCCATGATCATGATATCGGTTTCCGGTTGTTTGATTTTCAGCGCCCGCTCTGCTTCACCGGCATCAAATACTGCAAAACTATCGACGCCAACCGATTCTGCCATAGGCAAAAAATTATTAATACAATGTCCATAGGCGTTACCTTTTATGACCGAGGTGAATTTTGCCGTACCAATCCGCTTTTGTAAATAACGAACATTTTTAGCAAACATCTTTTTGTTTAACTCGATACAGGAACTGTTTTTCATACGTTTACTCCAGATTGTCTAAAAGGGTTGCAAATATTTTGATACCGGTAGGGATTAATTCATCAGGAAAATCATAATCATGGTTGTGGAGTTGCGGATGCTCTTTTCCGCTACCCAGACCAAAAA
>CAYTLS010000132.1:0-6098 GCA_964438745.1 uncultured bacterium | reverse complement strand
GAATACATTTTCGGTTGCTTCACCGGGTTGTTTAAGATTTGGATCGACAACAATATCACTCATGGTTTTTGCAAGGGTAGGATTACTTTTTGAGATATCGCGGAGCCATCCCTGTACTACATCGCCCTCAGTATTTACTAAGCGTCCATCCTGATTAATATTGAATGCACCGAGACGGGAGTAACTGTTTTCATTGGTTGAATTTTTTAATACGAAGAAACTATCACCATCGATTGCCATATCAGTGGTACGACCGGTGGCGGTAATATTACCTTGTTTGAATTGAAACTGGCTGACACCGGAAACACTGCCCAGTGTTTCCATGAAAGTCAACCGACTACCTTTGTAACCAAAGGTATTTAAATTGGAAATGTTTTTACTGAGTAATTCGATTCTGTTTTGATGTTGTGTTAAAGCAGAAACTGGAATTTGAAATGATAAAGCCATTATGACCTCCTTGTTTTAGTATCCGCGTCAATCGTTCGGCGGAAGAAGGGCCTCCTCTGAGAGGGCCAGCCCTGTATTGTTCATTTTTATACTATTGCGACACTATCAATGTTTGTGAAAACATTGTTCTGCATAGACTGCTGGTCTACAGCAGTGATAACGGTTTTGTTTTTTACATTAACGATAAAAGCATCTTTGTCAATCATTACCAATGAATTGTTAGATCCTTTTTTATTAACCTGCTCGATACCGGATTCCAACCGTTCAATATCGACTGTGATATTTCTGTCAGTAATTCTTCGCTTGGCATGGGCAGAAAATACAATCTCTTTTTGGGGGTGTAGTTGATTGCCCAGAACTTCAGCAAAATCTTTCCGGTAGTCGCTTTTTTCAGCAGACTTGAATGAATTTGATTGCGGAATATTCTTATGCTTATTAATCGCATCAATATTCTGAAAATTTCTGTTGAGTTGTAAATCACTTATCTTCATAGTAATCTCACGGGTTAAAATTAAAAATCCTCAGGGGCAATGACTTCCAGCACAGTTGAAAAAGGGGCTTTCTGTCCTGTATTCATGATCAAAAGTGTTGAGTTATCCGCATACTCAACGCCCTGTATCACGCCAACCATATAGGGAGTGGCCGGAACAGAATTGCCATCGGAATCCACAGCTTCGACTTCAAAAGTATAGTCTTTATCGCGGGAAATTTTGTCGCCATTTTTGTCAAGGCCATCCCAGTCTATCGTATGGTTACCTTCTACCATTCCGGTTTTTTCAATCGTTCTTACTGTATTTCCTTTGGCGTCACGAATGTTAATTTTGATATTGCTGGCACTGCGGTCAAGTTTGAAAGATACTTCGGCAGTTCCATCTTTTGTAATCATTACCTGGTTGCCCGCAACTTTCGCCCGTTTCCCAACCAGAGTTGTGGAAATGGTGTTCGTAATCGCCTGGGTAAGCATCAGGTCTATCTCATTGCTCTTCGTCATACTATTGGACATATTCTCCAGTTGTTCTACCTGGCTGAACTGTGCAATCTGAGCAGAGAAGTCATGACTTTCCATCGGACTCATGGGATCCTGGTTTTGGAGCTGAACTGTCAGTAATTTTAGGAATTCGTCCCGTCCCATTTCATTACTTGATTTTTCAGTACCAAACTGTCCCTGTCCAACAAATGAATCGCCTGTTATGGAGCCTGTGTCTAACATGCTTTACTCCTTTACGCTAAGACTTCCATGGTATTGTAACCATAGCTTCGCGTTTTAGTTGTTTTTGTATCAATTTCCGAAGCGGAACCATAATTGTTGTTTGTTGAATCCACTTTGCGGTTGTTTCTTTTGCGACTGAACCGGCTTTGCGGATCAGTGCTTTCATTCTGGCTGTTGACTTCAACATTAACAGCTGAAATCATAACACCCTTTTGATTTAAATTCTCCTGGATATCCGGAATAAACTTCTGGATCTGTTCTTTGATCGTATGATTTTCTACCAGTATCACCCCCTGATCTTCTTTACTGTTTTGGCGGATGTGAATTTCCATTTTGCCGAATTCTTTGCTATCTAATGAAAAACTTGTATTGTTCAGTTTGTTTTGGGAGGCTTCGATTACCATTCGTTCAATTTTTTGAATAGCCTCTCTCATATCTGTGTAGTTGACGGGGCGAATCTCTGGCGGTGTGACGTCCATTTTTTGTGCTGGATTTGGTTCAGCCAGGGGATTGATTTTACTTTGTTTTTCGGCATCTTCCTGATTCAATTGGTCAGCAAAAGATCGGTTTTGAACAGATTTTTTTTCTGGGGTAAATTTATTAAAAACTGTTTCTTTTGAATCATCATTTTCATAACTATTGTGAGAAGATTGGGAGAAATCCCGGTTATTATCCTGGTTTGTATCTGATTCTTTTGTCACTATTTGCTCAGATGAATTTTTCACATCATTTTTTGGTGATGATTGGTTTGGATTGACAGCACGTGATTCTGCATTGTACAGGTTAGCATTTAGTTTTTTACCTTCCTGCTCAGAATTTCGCGAAGCAGCAACTTCCTGATTGATTGCCGGTTTATTCTGATTTATCTTGTTCGAAACTACTTCGTTCAGATCAACAGAGGATTTTTTATCGGTGGCGTTTGTCGAAATTATGACTTCTTTTTCAGCACTGTTTGTTTGGCTTGTGCTCGTTGTTTTTAATTGCCCCCCATCAATCGCTTCAGATCTTTGGTTTCTGTTAATGTTTATATCGGCTTCATTGGAAACCATAGAGGAACTGGCTGGTTTTTGATTTGATAATTTTTCAGATTGATTGCTATTTATTTTTTTTGAATCGAATATCGGCTTATTGTTGATATCTTGTGATTCCTTTTCAACCCTTTTGGGCATGTCGTTCTGTTGACTGACTTGTAAGTCTGCTTTTACCGGTTCCTGTTTTGAACTATTCAAATGACTGTTTGAACTTGTATTTTCGTTTTTAGCAGTCAGTGTTTCACTTTTCGCTATATTACTTAATTTTTGTTCAGATTGAATATTACCGTATTGCTTATCGGCTACTAGATTTGATTTGTCAGATCCATTAGCGGTAATGGCGGCTTTATCAGCTATAGTTGATGAAGCATTCCTGGCACGATCAGAATGAGCATTAATATCTGAATGATTGGTGGTTTTGGCAGATGCTTCGTTAGTCAAAATATCTTTATTGTATTGATTCTCCTTGGTCGCCTGGACTGAACTGTTGATTTCGGATTTTTTATTGGAAGATGGTATGTATTCATTTGTTTGCGTTGCCTGCGCGTTACTTTTTCCCTTTATGCCGGTTGAATGGAGACCGTTATTGGAAATTTTATTGTTTTGTTCTTGCGAAGAAGGAAGGGAATCTTTTGCGATATTAAGTTTTTCAGAAACAGCAGCCTCTTTTATATTGGTGACTTTACCAACTATAGTTGATGAAGCAGACCTGGTTCGATCAGATTGAGCATTAATATTTGAATGATTGGTGGTTTTGGCAGATGCTTCGTTAGTAAAAACATTTGTATTGTTTTGATTATCATTAGTCGGTTTGGAAGAACTGATATTTTCGGATTTTCCAATAAAAGGAGATGGTATATTTTCATTTGTTTGTTTTGCCTGCGCGTCACTTTTTCCCTTTATGCCGGTTGAATGGAGAACCTTATCGGAAATTTTACTGTTTTGTTCTTGCGAAGGAGGAAAGGAATCTTTAGCGATATTGACTTTTTCGGAAACAGTAGTCTCTTTTGTATTGGCGGCAAAATTTTCAGACCCATTGGACTGACTGAATTTATTTACCGGGCTGGTGGGTATATTTTCAACAACTGATCCCTGGTCAGAAGAACGGCTATTTTGCTGATTTTGAAATGGATTTGCAGAATCACTATTGGTATCAATCTTAAATTGTTGACTATTTGGTTGATCGGTACCATTGGGTTGTTTCACGGCTGACTGATTGTCATTAATTATATTGTTCCCATTTGCCTTTGGATTTTTGCTATTGATCATAGCCTCAGGAGAGGTGTTTTGAAAAACTCTTTCTGAAAATTGTGCAGTATTTGTATCAGAGGTTGGCTGCTGTGCCAAATTGCTTTTTTCACCCAGTTGAATATTTGATGTTAATCCCTGATTTCCATCATTGGTTAGGCGCTGATTATTTGATTCAATATTGAATATTAGTTGACCATTTTTATCAATTTTTTCAGGACCTTGAAAACTTTTGTCAATCAAAGCCTGAATCTTCACGTCAATTTTTTTCAGTTCTGTATCCACCAGTGATGATTGATCTACTAACCTTTGGAAACCCAATTTTTCTAATTCAGTGGCACTTATGCCTTGTCCATCCCCTAAAATTATTTTATCGGAATTTAGTTCGGCTGCAATATTTTTGTTCCCAACTGTAAAGGTGGTTTGGCTGGTTTTTGGATTATCCGTATATAAATTCGTAACATTGGTCGGTTCAGTTGGACTTGTGAAGGCACTATTCTTTATAATTTTTCCGTCTTTAAAGACAATACCGGCAATCATTTCACTATCAATAGCCGGCTTTTCTGTTCCTTGTTGAACTGTCTTATTCGCCGCAACAATTAATTGTAATTCGACCTGATCACCAACTATTGGCGCATTGTCATTTTGATTGCTATTGATCTGATTATTATTAGGTGTATCGTCAACTTTTTTACTTTTCTGATCGCCATCTTTGGTTTCGATTGATCTGAAAAGATTTCCCTTTTCCATGGCTTGTTGGTTTTCTTTTGATTGGCTGCTTTTGTTATCAAGCGTTTCTTTAACCATGCCTAACATATTATTAAAAAAGGATGCTTCATCGGCATTGTTACTTTTATCAACCTGAAAGGGGAAGAGTTGCTGTTTACTGTTGTCGGTATTTTTTATTAAAGTTATCATAGGTTTTCTCTTTTTACTATTTTGATAAATGACAATCATAATGCCAGTTTTTTATCGATTTTTATAGTTTTTTATTCAAGTTACTCATTATTTGATGTTTAGTTAAATTAAAAATTTTGTTACTCTTTATTGAATTTTATTGTTTATTATCATTTTTAATAGTATTTGGTGGATTTTTATTCCTTTGTGTGAAAAAATTTCACTTGTTGACAATGATATCATTGATAAACTGAAAACCAGAGATAGATATTTCCTGGCCGACAGGATTGATCCGGATCAATTTTTTACTGCCATTATCACCGACCCAGACATTGCCATTATCATCAATATCAATAACATGTGGATCATAAAATTCTGTTGGGGCCAGCATATTGGACGGTTGTACATTGTTAATATTGTTTTCAGGGAAATAATAAAGTCCATTCTGGTCAATGACCCAGACGTTTTGTTGTGAGCTGACATCGATTTGTTCCGGCAGAAAGAACCCTGTTACAGAAGTCAATCGTGAACCGGTAGCAAAATCAATACGTTCTATTTCATGATCATTTTTATCGACTATGTATATAATAGTAGGAGTTTTGTAACCGATTTGGACATTGACGGGGTTATTAAGATTTTCTGTAATAATGGTACATTTGTCACTTGCCATCACGGAGTCAGGGGGATTATTGATATTGAATTTGACAACCTGGTTAATATTAGGTTCACAGATCCAAACATCTCCATTGATTTGATTAACGGTTAGTGATTTGGGTTCGGTGAATCCTTTTATTTTTTTAACAATCTGATTATTATAGGTATTAACGATTGTAACAAAATTACTGTCAACATTTAAAGCCGCCATTTTATTGGATTCTTTATGAATTTCTATATCAGTGATCCTGCCAATATTTTCGATCGTTGATAATGTTTTTCCTTTTGCGCCAATTTTGTAGATATTAGCTGCTTCATAATCGGCAACCCAGCATCCGTAAAACTCATTTGTATTATTTGTAATGGAAATTGGTTTGATCAGTTCTTGTTCTGCTGTCAGAATTTTATCGCCATTTTTACCATATTTTTCCAGGGTTTGCTTTTCACTATCCACAACCCATATAGATGAATAATCGGAGTAAACCAGAATACTCAATGTATCTGAGTCGGTTTCACCGTTTGTATCGCTAACTTTTACAATCAGATTATAATCACCGGCGTCATCTTGCAGGCGAGGCCGTTCCGGAGCGACCTTTACGGGCTTGATGACG
>CAYTLS010000131.1:0-6104 GCA_964438745.1 uncultured bacterium | reverse complement strand
CTTTCATCCGCTCTTTGAGCAATAATTCATTTTGTTTTTGATCGGTGATATCCTGAAGAGAGCCGAATAATTTTACCGGTTTTCCTGATTCGTCGCACTCTGCCTTGCCAATGGTTCTGATAAAGCGTTCATTCCCTTTTGCGGTAAACATAACAAGTTCTTCGTCAAAAGATAGCCCCTTTGTGATCGCTTTTTCTATAGCAGGCTTGATAATTTTTTTGGATTCCTCATCGTAAAAATTAATTGCAGCTTCAACACTGGGCATATAATCTTCCGGGAGTTCACGAATTCTGTAGATTTCCTTGGTCCATGTCAGGCTATCGGTGCGAAGGTCAAGCTGCCAACCGCCGACTTTAGCAAGTATGCCGGTTTCGTTTAATAGCAGCTCACTTTGACGAATTGTCGCCTGGGCTTGCTTCTGTTCTGTTATTTCTGTCGTAAGCGTGGCAACCCCCAGTTTTTCCTTATTACCATCATCGTAGACTGGAAATTTTTTGGTCAGGAATGTCCGGGCACCCATTTTTTCTTCAAAAACAATGGTTTTTTCCAGGGGAAGTCCCAATGCGATTTTGTCGTTGTGGATATATTCACCGATCTGCTCTTTAGTGGCTTTGTTTCGGAATAATTCGGAATCGGTTTTACCAATGACTTCATCGGAATTGGTGTATCCTGTCAATTTGAGAAAGGCACTGTTGACCATGACATAGCGCAGGGACGTATCTTTTAAGACGCCGATGTTATTGCTTTTTTCCAGGATCAGGGAGAGCGCACTTATTTTTTCTTCATTTTGTTTTCTTTGGTCAATATCCAGATGTGTACCGACGGCCCGCAAGGGAGTGCCTTTGTTATCGAACTCAAAAATTTTCCCCTGCCCCATGATCCACTTATATGAGCCATCTTTGCAACGCAGACGAAATTCTATTTTGTAGGGAATATTGTTTTCGATATAATAAAGAATTTTTTCAGTTGCTTTATCTTTGTCATCAGGGTGTAATAGTTCCCTCCATGTATCCAGTTGCATGGGCAATTCACCGGGTTCGTAACCCAGCATCCTGTAATAATTATCACTGAAATATACCTTATCACTAGCCATATCCCAGTCCCACAGGCCCAGATTACTGGCATCCATTGCCAATTTCAGGCGGTTCTGACTTTCTAATAATTTTGACTGTTCTTCTTTTATTGCACTTATATTGTTAATGAAAATTGTAATACATTTACTTTCCGGTGATCGTATATCTATTTGAAAATATTGATCTCTTTCATTACAATAAAATTCAAAGCTTTGCTCAGTTTGATTTACAGCCACATCAGAAAGCATGGGAAAGTTATGCATAAACTCACATCTTAATATATCAGAAATTTCCGAATAGTTTTTTTTGATTAATTTTTCGGCGTCAATATCAAGAAAGGACGCAAATTTAGAATTGACATCCATAAAAGTGTAATCTGTTGCAGATCCCTCCTCATTAAACAATAATTTTAAATAGGAAAAACCGCCGGGTAGTATTTTTATGACTTTATGCAATTCGTTCTTATGCATTAAAAATTGTGAACTCTCTCTGTGTTAGGTTGTTTTTTAGTTTATCGGCACAATTAGTATTAAAATAAATACAGTTTGCAATTAAAGCAATTTTTAAGCCATCCAATAGCTATAGAGAGTATTTTTTGAGGTCTTATTCAAAATATTCGAAAGCGTCAATAATGTCCAGGTATGCGCCGTCAAATCCTGCCGCGCATATCCGGTCAAGATAGGATTGGTCGCTGCCAAAAATAATTTTTTGCCAATCTTCGCGCCAATATTTCACCTTATAATTTCCTGGCCAGGAAGGATTTTCCCGATCGAGCCAATCCGGTTTATCCCGGTTCCAATCTGAATGCCAGTAATACCGGTAATTCTCGGCTTCACCAATCGACATATAGCCGATCACTAAGCGGGCGCCGCCATTGGCTTTTTGTTTCAAAGCGAGAATGTCATTTGCTGAAAAGACCTCGTTATCAGTAAAAAACAGATCCATGATCAGCAGATCATAATTGGTATTTGTAATGGCGTTAATGAAATCGCTTTTTGTTGAAAATTTTTCCGGATTGATCAGGTAAAGAAAATTCTGTACCGATTCCAGGGATGAGATGGTGTCATTATTTTCCCTGAAAATGGGAGTTGGATAGGTAGGAATTTCATTGAGTTCACGCGTCATAGCAGCAAAGGGAACATAGCCATGGGTGTGATTTTGCTGATAACTATCATCGATCTTAGCCGTTGACGAACAATAATCTGTGACCAGTATGACATTTCCGGCACTTTTTGAAATATCCAGAAATTCCCGCAAATAACTATTGTCTGATTGCGGTGTCGCTTCATTGTCCTCTTCATATCCATAGAATAGATCTTCCTGACCATTACCGTCAATTGCCTGTAAATAATCCCTATGATGGTGGTCATTTGATTCGCCATTGATCGTGACCAGTTCAATGCCATTTTGAGGAATGATGACAAAGTCTGGGTGGCGTTGTTTGGCATACTCACTGATCGCAATTACGAATTGACGCATTTCTTCACGATAGTCAATATCAGACGGTTCTGTTTCCAGAGAATTTTCGCAGCTAATTATCAACAGAAACAGCAATATGAAGGTCAGGTATTTCATTCCAAAATCTCTTCTGTAAAGGGTTAACACTTTTTGGGAGTTATATATTTTTTTAAATCCGATTTCAAAATGTGATTAAGCTCCTGTTCCGAAATTTTATCCGTTTCCACGAACAAAATACCGAAAAAAGGCTGAAGGCGAAAATCAACTTTTCGCAAGTCCAAGGGCGCACTGAAATCCTGACGTAGTTTTTCATAATCGAAATGGGCGATATCATCGGCGGCGATTCCGGAATTATTGTCCAGAATGACAATGCTGTATTTTTTTTCGGCACGGGTTTGAAATATATCTGACCAGTTTGGTTTTTTGCCTTCAGTAAAGTATTGATAGGAATTAAATCCATACCCAAATCCCGTCAGGTCAGCGGTGGTGCACCAGCCACCAAAGCGCATGGGATTGACCTCGATGGGTCTGATTTTCCCTCTTTCATCGACCCTGACTTCCACATGAGCCGGAAAGTTTTTTAAATTCGTCTTCCGGGCAATCATTTTCAGAAAATTCCAAATACCGGAATAATGGCGTTCTAAAATTTCACGGGAGGTAGAGTATATTCGATCACTGACATCCTTACCCGATGAAAAGATGTGATGAAGAATATTAAGAATCACCGGGTCACCGGTTTCATCAAAGTAGCAATCCACAGCATATTCTTCACCGTCGATAATGGCTTCAATAATAAAATCATCCACATCCACCACTTCTTCGGGATAGAGATGGCCCATTTTGTTGATGTCTGTTTCGATTTTAGTCAGGGTTTCCGGCCATTCTTCGATGGTGTCCACTTTATTAACGGCAATGGAAAAAAAACCTACCGCCGGCTTGATCACAAGGGGAAAGGGGAGTGTTTCCGGGTTGATTGTTTTCAGGTCAGCATATTTGACACCCTGAAAATAATAATTGGGATAATGATCTTGAATGAGTTCCCGGAACTTAATTTTATTTTTGAAGATTTCGCACTGCCGGGGGATGTCGGTTGAGGTGAGGTTCCGCTCAATCCAGGCGATGGCGTTTTCGGAATTTGTATAGAGTTTTGTGAAAGGCTCCTTTTGAAATGTCGCTCTGGCATCGGCTTCGGAAATCCAGTTTAAATCTGCCGCGCCAACCATCTCGCGCGCGGTTTTGGTATCAATAACCGGAAAATTATTTTCTTTGATTGTGGTCAGCAGAAAGTCTGAAATATAAGGTTTGTCAATAATGATCATTGTCTCTCTCCATAGATTAAAATTGTTCGGCAATTTAGGAATTTTTGAATATTTGTCAATATAAAAGTTTTTGAAATATCGCTGTAATAGGCCTGTTGACAGCCTCACAGGATCACTGAGTTTTATTCCACAAAAAGATTAGCCTTCAACAGAGGGTTGTGAATCCGCGTACCGGAATCTGGTATAAATTGTAAAAATATCAACAAGTCTATCAGCTGCATTTTACCAAAGAAAAATGGTTCCCCGAGTCTTCATTACTTTTTGAAATATCTAAATCACACTCATGCAAAATAGAATAAATGCCATTAGCCTTCATATAGTGCTGAAAACTGCGATGATGGTCACCGCCGGCCAGCCATTCGATAAAAAAGATAAATATTTTCACCAATCCGCGGGACATTTGATGATTGTAATCCAAAATCACCAGGGTTTTGGCGACGCGTTTCATCTCCAGTAATATCTGTTTGGCGATAGGGCGTGGGAACTGATGGACCGCCATCGCGATGACACCGACGTCAAATTCATTATTCCGGAAGTCGTTTAAATTCGTGGCGTCTTTTAAATGGAATTCGGCGTTATGGATATTTCTTTTTTGTTGTGTGGATTTGGCCGAATTTATCATGGATTCCGATAAATCAATACCGGTGACGCTTTGAACTTTGGCGGCGATTTTCAATGCTAATGCGCCGGTGCCGCAGGCTACATCGAGTACACGATTGTCCGGGGATATGTGCTCCAAAACTTTTTTGTGCTGATGCTTGAGTAGTGGATCGATCAGAAACCGGTAGGACTTTCCTTCATCAATCCAATTGACCATAACCTCAGTGGGTTTAGAATATTGATGTTTCAATGTCTGTTGTGAACCTTTCTAAAAATTCCATTCCCAGGTAGGAATTCCCTTTTTTGTTCAGCCGCGGACTCCAGACCGCGATAGTGTATTTTTCAGGATGGATGGCAATGATGCCGCCACCAACGCCGCTCTTCCCCGGCAAACCGACCCTGAACGAGAATTCACCGGCTTCGTCATAAAATCCACAGAGCTGCATAATCGCATTAATGCGTTTGGCCATGCTGGTGGTGATAAATTTTTCACCGGTATCAGGATCAATGTTGTCAGTAGCCAGATAAAGAAAGGCCTTTGACAATTCTTCGCAACTCATTTCAATGGAGCAAAGATGAAAGTAGAAATCCATTACAATATCGATGTTGTTGTCAATATTACCAAAGGATTTCATCAGATTGATCAGGGCGGTATTACGATAACCGACGGTTTTTTCCGATTCAGCGATCCTGGGGGAGTAGTGAATGTTTGAATTGCCTGCCACCCGGCGCACAAAATTTAAGAAGGCGGCTTTGGGATTTTCGTAATGGCTGACCAGTACATCACAGATTACAATTGCTCCGGCATTGATCAGGGGATTGCGGGGGATACCATTGTCAGTTTCTAACTGGACCAGGGAATTGAAGGGCGTTCCGGACGGTTCCACACCTACCCGGTTCCACAATTTTTCCTTTTCCAGTTTGTAAGCCAGCGTCAGGGAAAATACTTTTGCGATGGACTGAATGGAAAATCTTTCCTGATAGTCGCCAAAGTGATATGTTTTTCCGTCAATTGTGGTGAGATGGACGCCGAATTTATGGGCGGTTACATTCTGCAATTCCGGTATGTAATCACAGACTTTGCCCTGGTGGGATTCATTTTTTATTTCAGCATATATTTTTGAAAATATGGGCGTGTAATCCATCACCGTCAAATTCCTTTTTGGATTTTTAAGATCGTTTTTTTATCAATGGCAGACTGGTTACTGACAATAGTTTCACGGTTATGCGTTATCAATTTTTTGCAGAAATTGATCCTTATGAGACAGCAGATACTCTTTTACCGCATCATAATCATTTGGAATGACACCCTCCAGAATTAATTCTTCCAGTTCTCCTTTAATGATTCCAATAGCCTTACCCGGCTGCAAACCGAACATTTGCATAATCTCATCGCCACGAACCGGAGACTGAAATGAGCGTAATTTGTCTTTTTCTTCAACGGCTTCGATGAATTTTTCCACGCGATCAAAATTTGCTGTATATTGTTTAACTTTTTCCGGATTTTTCGAAGTAATATCCGCCCGGCAAAGCGCCATCAAGTCATCCAGTTCATCACCGGCTTCCACCATCAGACGACGAGCGGCACTATCTGTAACATCTTCATCGGAAAGTGCAATGGGACGCAAATGAAGTTTTGTCAGTTTCTTGGCAT
>CAYTLS010000130.1:0-6110 GCA_964438745.1 uncultured bacterium | reverse complement strand
ATTGTAACTACTCAGGTATTTTTCTTCTGTAGAGGATAATTCCTATTATCCGATTTTTAAAAATCGGCAGATAAACAGATCCCGATGCATCGGGAGGAACAAGGAGGTTGTAAAACTGGTGTAAATGAACAATTTCCTTACATCGAACTCAGCTTATTTTATCAAAATACATTTTTTCATAGTTGTAAAATTATCAGTCTTTAGTCTGTAAATATAAACTCCAGATGCAAAATCGGAAGCATCAAAAATAACTGTATATTCTCCTGGATTTTGTTTCTTATCAACCAAATTTTTTACAACTTTTCCCTGAATATCATATATACTTATTTCAACCTTACTTTTAGCCGGAATACTGTATTTAATAGTTGTTTCAGGATTAAAAGGATTAGGATAATTTTGATATAATTTGAAATCAGTAACTAACGGTTGGTTTCTAGTAACCGCAACAGGTTGATTATATTGATATAAATTTCTTTGAAAAGTAAGCCAACCAGCAGTTCGATGTCTAGAAAATTCTTCCAGTAACAAATGACCATTATCATCATAATCATAGGTAACTTTTAAGCATACAAATGATGTGTCTTCCAAAATTTCATGCTGAATTACTTCAGTCAGGTTATTACTTTCATCATAAAAATTATCATATTGATAGTGAAAATCGGCGGACTGATCTGGATGTGAAACCAGTTGTTCTTCTAATAAATTTCCGAGAGAATCAAAATTAAAATAATTTGTGCACGTTCTTGATTCCAGGCTATCAACGCGTTCTTCAAAGATACAATGACCTTCCTGGTCAAATGCCCTGGTGATCATACCGCCAATTATCCAGTTATTATTCTTCCTTATATATTTATTTATTATTTGTTTATTACCAATTTTGTCTTGATAAACGTGGATATATGAATAATCTTCCGCATTAATTGTAAACTTATCAAAGAAAATTGTATCAAGTTTATTCGTACCACCTTTGTAGGTATACGTTTCTCTAAAAGTATTTACCCAATACAAATCGGCAAGATGGAATGTAAACTTGTTTAATTCTTTTATCCTTCCCTCATCATCGTAAATATATGTATCCTTAAATCCGACTGCAAAATCAGGGAGTGGAATATAATTACACCAGATCGAATCATTCCAAACTTGATATAATTGTTCAACTAATTGGGTTTTATTATTAAATAAATTTCTTAGCCTCATATTATTGACCATTTCTCCTGAATCTAATTCCTGATGAATGACATAATCAGCATAACTGTTATTTGATAGAAAATTTTGGATAGGTTGTAAATGTTCGGGAATTTCAGAAAAACCTTTCGTTACAAAAAATAATAATAAAAGTGAAATTAAAATTTGACATAAATAATTATTCCATTTCATGTTTTCTCCTCTAATGTCGATAAGATTTAGTCCTAAAGTTATTTAAAATTAAAAATAATAAAATAAAAAACAAAAGGTATTATGTGAAATTGTAGATTTGATGATATAATTAAGTAAAATAAATTTTTTTCTTTAAATAATATGTTCTTATTATGTAGTTACTCAGATATAAACCACCAGCTTATAAATGACAATTCCTATTGTCATGTGTATTAAAACCTTCCGAAGTTTCAACCATATTACTTCTAAGCTAAAAAAATAGTAATTGGTATCTCTGATCAGTAATTAAATCTTCGGAAGGGTCAACAATATTCTATTGTATTAATGCCTGAATCACGCCACCATTGAGCGTACAATTTTTCAGTAGTGCATTTTCCGCCACCTGCATCATCACATCAAAAGCAAAAGCAGTATCCGGTTTTTCACCGCCATGTTCCCAGTAGTGCTGCAGCACACTGTAGCCCTCAGGTGCTTTGATAGAATAGACACCGGAACCGGATTCCATTTTTTTCCATGTCCACCAGGCCCAGCCGATTTTATTCTCTTCCAGTAATTTCACAGCTTCTTCATACCATTCATTGCTGTTCTCACCGGATTCTCCCATCCAGAGCGGGACATTGTACTGATCTCTCATTTCTAAATAGGATAGAATTGTCTCAATGGAATTGTCAGACCAATAGCGGTGAAAACTCAAGACCACATTATCATCATCAAAGGGCCATAATCCAGTATGGGTATTGGCAAACCAATTACCTTCGATATAGATAATATGGTTCTGGTCCACTTCACGAATGGCGGCAATGATCTGGTCATAAAGTTGTTTCAAAGGTCGATTTTGTTGTCCCATCTCCCAGTTGGGCTCGTTGATCAGGTCATAGCCACCGATCCAGGGTTCGTCAACATAGCGTTCCGCCAGTTTGCGCCAGAGGTCAATGGTTTTCTGCTGATTCAGCGGTGTTTCCCAGAGAGATGGTAGTGATTCATCATAATCGGAAATATTGGCGTCTTTGCCCTGGCCGCCGGGTGCCGCATGGAGGTCCAGTATCAGGTAAATCTGGTGTTCTTTGCACCATTCCAGTAATTCATCAGTCATTTCGAAACCACGGTCCAACCAGGTGCTTTGTCCGGGAACCGGTTCTTCCTGAATCGGTAGCGTGAAGAGATTGTAATGCAAGGCCACGCGCAGAGAATTGAATCCCAGTCTTTTCAATTGTTCCACATCTTTTTCCGTGCAGTAATTGTCCAGCCAGGCCTGGTGATAGGTTTCCAGTTTTTCCGGGCCGACCAATTCCTCAATATCCTCAAATATGGTATGTTGTCCGGCAGGCGCACTGGCGCTGACTTTCATCATATAGGGTTCCTGCACCATCCAGCCGCCAAATCCCATGCCACGCAGTAGCACTTCATCGCCATTGCCATTGACGATCAATTTGCCGTCAGCTTTCAGGAAACCAAAATCTTCTGGTTCGCTTTTCGTTGTTGTTTCAGAGCAGTTAAGGATTGAAATCGTCCAGATCAGTGTCAGGATTAAAGTGAGTAATTTTTTCATTATTTTTCCTTGGTTTTATTTTTAGCTTTTGATAATAACATCTTTCAAAGGTGAATCTATCCCAATTTATCGGGGATCAGTTGAAAGGTTTACTCTTAATATACAATCGTTTGTATCGAATGAGGCAGGCTTTTCAGTGCTATCGCTTGCATCCCTACGTAAATTTTATAATCAATTTCCAAATCGCTTTGATTCATCACCACAGTGACAATTTTTCCATCCTCATTTTGAAAGGAGGTGCTCAGTAAATGGCTGCGGCTGCTGGCCGTGCTGATCCGCTTTGCGCCGGGTCGAATGAACTTGGAGAAATGGCCGATATAATAATAAGATGGCGTATAGATCAATTCACCGGTTTTCGTATTGGCATGAACCGGTGCGAAACAGAAATTTTCTACATGATTGGGGCCGCCCCGTTCATCCAGGAGAATATTCCAGTCAGTCCAACCTACAGTACCCTGGTTAAAATCCTTGATCATGTTGCGGCCATAGCGCTCAGCATTGCCCCAAAAAAATAATTTTTCGGGATCAAAACTATCAGCACAACCTTCGGTAAATAGCAATTTCTTGTCGGGAAAGGATTCCTGCACCCGGTCCAGGTTTTCAAACATCTGTTCGCCGCCGGCCCAGTCTTCGTACCAGTGAAAGCCGATGCCCCAGGCATATTTCGCAGCTTCCGGGTCCTCAAAAATGGTGTTGGCGCGATTGACGATTAAATCGCGATTATGGTCCCAGACAACGATCTTTTTGTCGCCCAATCCTTCTTTTTCCATGACCGGCCCCAGGTAGTTTTTCAGAAAATCCCGTTCCTCATCAGCTGTATAAACACAGGATTCCCAGGTCTGCACAGCCATGGGTTCATTTTGCACCGTAATGCCCCAGATGGGGATGCCTTCCTTTTCGTAGGCTTTGATGAATTTTGTGTAGTAAAGGGCCCAGGTATCATAATACTCCGGTAACAATTTACCACCCTGCAACATATGGTTATTGGTTTTCATAAAGGCCGGTGGACTCCAGGGGGAGGCATAAAATAAGAGATCGTCACCCGCTGCTGCAATGGCTTGTTTGATCATAGGAATACGATATTTCCTGTCATGGTCAATTGTAAAAGTATTCAGGTCCTTATCTTCATTGGAGACATAGGTGAAACTGGCGTTGCTGAAATCGCAACTGTGAATAGATGTTCTTGATAATGTATACCCGATCCCTTCTTTTTCATCAAAGTGGGCTGTCAGAAACTCCTGCTGTTTCTTTTTGGGTAATGTGGCAAAAACTTCAGCTGCCGCATCAGTGATTGACCCGCCAATACCGATAAAGGTTTGAAATTTTCGGTTCGGATTCACAAACACAGAAATCTCAGATTCAGTTGCCTGTTTGGATTGTTGAAAAACTTTGGTGCCGGTTTGTTCCAGCCGCATCTCCGCATCCTTAGCGGTGGTATAGATTGTTGCGGTTTTGCCGATAACTGAATATTCTCCGGCAGATAGAATACCTGCCATTAAGATGATCATCGTGATTATTTTTTTCATTATTCCCTCTTTTATCATAAACCATTATATCAAATTTGTTAAGAATGCAGAAGTTATACCAACATATATGATTTTAGATGAAATTTTACAATCTGTATTTTTAATAAGGGGAGTCCAGAATTAGACAGCAAAAGAGGGTTAAGTGTTTCTGTAATTCTTTTTATTAATATAATAAAGGAACTTATCAAATTGATAAAGAATTCCTAATAGTACGACTTTTCAGATGGTTTAATGGCTGTGACTACAACCACAGAGGTTTTTGCTCTCAATCTCCGGGGTCCGAAGGTCCTCCGAGGTTGAAAAATTCCACGACCAGCACCAAACGTCGAGGTTTTCAAATTATTTGATCAGCAGCATCTGTTTGGTTTGGTTAAACTGCTCTGTTTTCAATCGATAAAAATAAATTCCTGACGATAATCCGTCACCGCTGAAATTGACAGAGTAATGTCCGGCAGTTTGCGCCTTATCAATCAATGTTTGCACTTTATTGCCGGTAATATCGTAAACCGTCAGTTTTACATCGCTTTTTTGTGGAATGGAATAGCGAATTGTGGTTTCCGGATTAAAAGGATTGGGATAATTGTCAAACAAGCGGAATTCACCGGCGACTTTTTCAGCAGCAACTGCTGTTTCCTGTAATTCAAAATCAATCCAATTCAGATTAAACCCGCCAATCTCAGCAAAGAGCCAGATGGTCTGTTCACCTTGTTCAAGATTGACTGTTTGAGAGATAGTTTCCCAATTCTGCCATCCATTGGTCACCGGCAGGTTAATATCAAATTTTTCCACACCATCCACGATAAACTTGATTTTACCCGCCTGACTTTGAGCGGCTACGCGGAATTTCACCGTATAGATGCCGGCCGTTTGCACGTAGCAGTTATAATTCATCCAGTCATTATTATCGATCCAACCAACATTGATACCGCCGCCCACATCGGTTGTGGTTTCTGTTTGTACGCCTTCCATTTGCGACCAGTCCTCGGCTTCGATTTTGCCGGGAATCTGAAACAATGTGGGCATGTAGTTGCGAATATCCAAAACCCTTTTATCATAGAAATAGTCCAGATTGCCACCATCCCTGGAGGCCAGGTTTCCGGCGGTGTAATCTAGTGTCAAATTCACATTTTGCTCGAGGGATTCTGATAAAGTCAGATGGACCATTTTATTATCCTTTTCACTGACAGTGAAACTTTCCACAGCAATGTTCTGAGACCTATTTTTTGTTAGCTCAAATGTTGCGTTTGCGTTATTTTCATTATCCATGGATTTATTGAAAGCCACTTCAATATGCTTGCCGTCTTCAGTGATCATTGCCGACTGAAAAACCGGTGTGGAACCTACTTCAGAATTAGCAAAAGTAGTAATACCAAAGCCATAGGGAAACAGCGGATCATAATCCAAATCGCCCCAGTTCATGGGAATATCATTGTTGGATTTTTGCCAGGTCATCGGTGAAAGTCCGCTGGGCTCATAATCCCCAAACAGCAGTTCAGCGATTCCATCGCCCTCTGTGCCCGGCAGAAAGGCTGCGAAGAAAGCGTCGGAATTATGCAGTACCGGGTTGATGATCATTGGACGGCCGGAAACCAGAATCGTGATTACCGGCAAGATCGGAAGAGCACACGTCTGAACTCCAGTCACTCCGGAGAATCTCG
>CAYTLS010000129.1:0-6130 GCA_964438745.1 uncultured bacterium | reverse complement strand
CTGACGCACACCGGACCACGATCATTGATACAAGAGCCATTATAAGGAAGGAGAGCAGGAAATTTTTAAATTTATTTTTCATGATATAAAAGTCCTGATGATTTTTGGAAATTTAATCTCCCTCCCCTAGTTTTCCAAGAAATTATCTATCTCATTATAACTTGTCAGGCATTTATTGGAATGTTGCTTTTCCAAATTTTAGATTACAGATTATCTGAAATTTTACTTATATTTTCCTCGAAGCGATATTTACGAGGTAAGAATGAAAAAAAGCATTATTATTCTATTGACATTATTGTTAACATCCTGCACGGTCAAGAAAAAACAGGACCTTTCAACTCTTCCCTGGGTGGACGAATTTCAATACACTAAAGAAGAAATTCAAAGCGTTAAAACCACCGGCCGGATTCCCGGTCCAAAAGTACCGGTTACTGTTGAAAATATCACCAATAATTGCATCATTGATATCGGCACCTATGATTTTATTCTTTCCGAAAAACATTATGATCTTGAAAACTTCAATCCCAACCGCATCGTAAATCGCCAGGTATCTACCCGCGATATGCTGCTGGAAGAAGGCATGCTTGATGAAGTTGATATCCTAACCCTGGACAGCCTGGATGTTTTTGTCTATTTAATGAAAAAATGCGATGGCCCGGATCAGTTTGCAGGTTTGATTGGCTGGCATTTTTTTCAGGACAAACTGCTGACCATTGATCTGAAAAGCAAATTGGTGGGGATCAAAGCATGTGCGGATATTCAGCGAAAAGATATTGAGTTTTTCACCGGCACAAATCCATCGGAAAAGAATACCATGTTAAAATTTAAAGGCGCAATCAATAATCATCCGGTGGTCATGTCCGTATCTACCAGTTTGCGGCACTCACAGATCAGTCCTGAATTTCTGGACATGATTGGCATAACAAGCCGACAAAAATACGTCACCCTTGATTCTGTATCTATCGGCGAACATTTATTAACAGAGGTGACTTGCCTGGTGAACAATGATCTGGTTTTATTGGAACCGGAATTCCGGGACCCGATTGATTTTATTTTGGGACTCAATGATATTAAAGACTTTATCCTGACCGTCAATTTTTGTAATAACCAAATATACCTGGATAAAGCCAGCCCGAAAAAGGTCCCTGAACCTAATAACTAATTCTATTTACCAATCGACAAAAACAAGATTAGTCTTTTAGACGTTCAAAAAGAAACACTTGAAAAACTTCTTTTTTATTTGTTTCTTTATTAATACTGTTTACGAGGGAAAATATGGTACTTAAAGAATGACTGAAATTGGTCAAAAGGACACTATTCTCAATAGAGATAATTATATCTTATTATTAGAGCAATTATCCCAACAATTAGTCGCTAATCCGGCATTGAATATTCAAAAAATCGTTGAGTTTACTCATCATTATCTGGGGGGTGCTTGTTCACTGTATAACAAATTAAACCCACGCAACCAATCTCTGATCAGTTGGTCAGCAGGGAATGCCCCGGCAGATCTGCCAGACGCTGACCAGGCTGCGGGACATATTTGTTATGAAGCAACTATCAAGGGAAAAGATACTATCGTTATCATTGAAGATATAGCAAAAACAGATTATCAGGATTCTGACCCCTACGTCAAAAAATTTAATTTGCGTTCATATTTAGGCGCGCCGGTAAAAAACGAGACACACTGTTTTGGTTCACTTTGTATTGTAGATACAAAAACCAGGCAATTCGGCAATCTGGAAATCCGTATGATCCGCCATCTCGCCAATATTTTAAGACTGCAGGAGGAACGCCTGCAAATGGACAAAACCCAGACGATTCTTTACAAACTCGCCCGCTCACTCATGACCAGTCAAAATATTAGTGAATTAGCGACAGAAATAAAAAATCACATCAAAGATGTCATTGATATTGATTATTACGCCCTGATTGTTCCCGAAAAAAACCCCGGGACATACACAGCCTACAGGGATAAAGAAAAGAGTGTCATTCCAAAACAGACCGCTGAATATTTCCTGATTAAAACCCTGCACCAGACCAGGAAAACGATATTACTGGACTCTGCCACCAAAACCGACCTTTTGCCGGCAGAATTGAAAAAAGATCTTCGATTTCACAGCTGGCTGGGTGCCCCCTTGCTCCTGAATGATCAATTTCTGGGTGTTATCATTATTGCCTCTAAAAACGAGCATGCCTATATTGAAGGCGACCTCAATCTGTTGGAATTTATCAGTTATGAAATTGCCCATATATTGCATGAAAAAAAACTGGAAGAAAATCTCAGAGCAAAAGAAAAGTCCTATCGCACAATTTTTGAACAATCACCAATCGGGATATATCGAATTGATTTAGACGGTAATATTCTGATGGCTAATCCGGCACTTGCGAAACTATTGGAATACAATTCTGTTGATGACCTTTTACAGGGAAATTTTAATAACGCCTTCCATTCTGATTTTGACCGGAAAACTTTTTGGGATCTTTTAAAAAACAAAAGCAGCCTTTTTCTTAATCAAACCTGCTGGCAGACCCTCAATAACAATGTCATATTTGTCAGGGAAAAAGCAAATTTGAATCAACACCACGATACCCCGGTAATAGATGGAATCGTTGAAGACATAACTGCCGAAGTTAATTCAAAAAACGCTTATTTATTTGAAAAACAAAAATTCGAAACCCTCAGTCAAAAAGTTCCGCTTGGCATCCTTCAGGTTGATAATAACGACAAAATCATTAAATGCAATCCACAGGTGAAAAAGATTACCGGTTATGATTGTAAACAAATAAAGAACCTGGCCACTTTTTTTCAAAAAATTTCACCTGATGACCAGCCTGCTCCCGACATCAATACCATTACGAATACCGCCACAGTAAAAATTCTTACCAAAAAGGGAATAATCCGCTGTGTCAAAATACTTCAAACAGAAATGGTTGATAAAAAATTTCTGGTCACTATTGAAGATGTGTCTGATGCCATTCGGATTAAAGATGACCTGGTTATCCAATCGAAATATTTATCCGCCATTAACTCTGCAACCAATTTGATGATATCCGAAAAAAAGGTTCCTTATCAGAAAATACTCAAACTCATTGCCAATACCCTTGATCTGCCCCGCGCTGTATTCTTAAAAGCTGAAATACGCGACAATCATCTGTTCACAACCCGGCTATCCGACTGGAACAGTGATCACTTATCCAAGGACACCGCACATATACAAAAGAAAATAAATATTAATAAGGTATTGCCAAACTGGTACAGGGAAATCAGACAAAAAAGATCTATTTATGGGAATTATGACGATTTTAACGCGCCCGAACAGCACTTTTTAGATAAAATTGGTATTCAGTCACTATATATTCACCGTGTTGATCTTAATCAGGAAATTTATGGCATTCTTGTTATGGAGGAATTTCACAAAAATCGCAACTGGTCTGAAAATGATCGAATACTAATCCATTCTATTGCCAGCACTATGGCCAAATTTATTGAACAAAAATTCATGCAAAACCAACTGGAAAATTCCAAAACATCCTATATGGACTTATTTCAAAATAGTAGTTTTGGTATTGTAATTTTTGATGAACAAAGCAAAATCATCAATATTAATCAGAAAGCCCTGTCATTATTTGAAAAAGACAATCGAATATTCAGAAAAAAGTTGAACCTGTTGTGGAAGGATCCGGAAACAACTGCAACGGTTCAGGCTTCTGTAGATTTTTGTCATACCATGAATATTTCAAAAAAAATACAAATCAAACTGAAAAATACCACTAACGCCAAAGTTTTGGACCTTGACTTCAAAAAAATGAAGTATTTTGATCTTGATTGTATTATAATGTATGTGTATGACATTACAACCCAATATGAGCGGGAAAAACAAATCAAGGAAAACCTGGCCGAGAAACAAACCCTTTTACAGGAGATTCACCATCGCGTCAAAAATAATTTGCAGGTTATTTCCAGTCTTTTAAATCTTCAGCTCAAGGATATTGAAACAGAACAGGACCGGGAACTCTTCATTGACAGTCAAAACAGGATTAAATCCATTGCCCTGATCCATGAATCCCTTTATCATACCGACAACCTTGCCAAAATTAATCTGCGGTCCTATACGGAAAATCTGGTCAGCCGCTTGTTTACCATCTTCAAAGTGAATTCGAATCGTATTAAATATGAAATCCAAATACCAGCGATAGAACTCGATATCAAAAAGGCAATTCCCTGCGGTCTGATTTTAGATGAATTAATTAACAATTCACTCAAATATGCCTTTCCCTATGACCGTGAGGGAAAAATTACTATCAGCGTAGAGCAAACTGAGCAGGATTACAAAATGATCGTAAAAGACAACGGCATCGGTTTCAAACAGGGCAATTTGCTAAAAGGAAAATCAACCTTAGGATTTGTATTGGTGATCACCCTTACCAAGCAGCTTAGAGGAAATTATAAAATATTTGATGATAAGGGTTTTGGTATTGAAATCATTTTTCCCCGCCAGGGATAATCATCACCATGGCCGGGAATAAAAGAAAGTTTATTTTTTTAGTTCCAGTATCATTGTTCCGAATTTTGCGTCACTGGTGATTTTCACCGGAATCTTTGGCGGCTGCACACTCAGATATAACACCAGTTCATTTTTATGCTTCATATCTTCACGCACTTTTTCTGACGGCTCTATCACCCAACACAAAAATTTTCCGGCATCCACTTCCACTTCTTCCATTCCAACAACAAAAGCGGAATAATTTTTAAATTTATTATTATCAAAAAAAGTCATCTCGATTTCCTGATCAATGAATAAATCCTGGCCGCGTAAATAATAGATCATCGACAACCAATCCATAACCGGCGTGGTTATACGGACCTCTTTCCCGTTTTTTAAAACAGCGACTGAATCCGCATAACAAAAGTCCGCCATAAAGGTTTTTTCATAATTCACCTCATCGACATCTTTGTAAAACTTGCGGGTAAATAATTCCTCGCAGTCTACCCAGGATTCCATGTGCTCCCGAATTTTGAACAGTCGATCGAGAAAGCCGGTGGTTTGCGTCTTTGAAACAATATGGTAGACTGTATCCTCGCGGAGAGTGGTGACATCCTGCAGTTCAATAAAGGATTTTCCAGCCTTTATAAAATTCAACTTCACCGAATATTCAAACCGCTCACCGATTTCAAATTGACATGCCGCCGTTAGATATGTACACAAAACCATTATCAAAAGAATTATTTTTTTCATTATAATCTCCATTTTATTTATAGGAAATACTAAAAATTAAGTTTATCAATTACAATATAAATTTGTATTTTGAGAATTGATAATAATTTGAAATATTTTACTATGAAACAGAAAAGGATTGAACTACTGGCACCCGCCAAAAATTTCGACCAGGGTAAGCTTGCCATCAGCTGTGGTGCCGATGCCGTTTATATAGGGCCGTCAAAATTTGGTGCCAGAGCCCGGGTTGGTAATTCCATTGACGATATAGAAAAACTTATCTATTATGCGGATTTATATTATGCGAAAGTCTACGCCACAATCAACACACTGCTGTTTGATAATGAACTGGCAACAGCGGTCGACCTGATCTATCAACTCTATGACATCGGCATCAGCGGTATCATTATTCAGGATATGGGACTGCTGGAATATGATCTGCCACCGGTTCCGTTCATTGCCAGTACACAATGTTTTGTGAATCGTCCGGACAAAGCAAAATTCTTTCAGGAAACAGGCTTTCAGCGAATCATCCTGCCCCGTGAGTTGTCCGCTGTTCAGATCGCGGAAATCAGAGAGGCGACTCCGGATATTGAATTGGAATATTTTGTTCACGGCGCCCTATGTGTTGGTTATAGCGGCCAATGCTATATGAGTTATGCTCTGGGAGGCCGCAGTGGCAATCGCGGTGTTTGCGCCCAGCCCTGCCGGAAACTGTATTCTGTTTATGACGAAAAGGGTAATTTAATCGTCAGGAACAAGCATTTGCTCTCGCTGAAAGATCTTAATCTGTCGGAAAACCTGGAAAAACTGATCGATCTGGGTATCGATTCCTTTAAAATTGAGGGTCGGCTCAAAGAGAGCAATTACATCAAAAACATTGTCCCTTTTTATCGACAAAAGATAGATGA
>CAYTLS010000128.1:0-6144 GCA_964438745.1 uncultured bacterium | reverse complement strand
ATATTACACTTAACAAAGGTATTGACAGGTATGTCAGTGTCCGGAATCCTACAATAAACAAAAATGATTTGTTTATTGGAAACTTTCTGTACTGATGGCTGCAGAGATAAGATTCTGCCCTTAACTGATAAGGATAATTCGGGTGAGGTAATTTCGACAATTTGACCGGATTGTATTTTGGAAACTTCTGATAACTCAACCGGTATTAACACAATCTTGTCATCGCTGTAAAGAGTAAGGAGCGTATCGGAAGATGAATTTTGCACGACCCTCCCGCTAAAAGGCGCTACTATCCTCTGCTTTTGCTTTTTTTGTTCCAATAATAAGAGTTCTTGTTGCAACCCCGCTATTCTTTCTTCAATAAGTTTTATATCTTCTGGTTTTGCTCCGGTTTGTACCGTTTGAAGATTAGCTTCAGCGATCTCAATCTCGGCGGCATAGATGTCCAGCAAATTGGCCGCGATTTCATATTCCTGCCGGGAGACAAGATTGGATTCCTCTAACTTGCGCATTCTTTCCACGATCACTTGCTGCTCAGAATATTTTGTTTGTTGCAAATGAACCATTCTTTTCGCTTCTTCGATAACCGAAGTTTTTTCTCCGGAAGTCAGTGATTTCAAGGCAGCGTTTTCTTCCCTGATTTGATTGTTCAATCGTGTAATCTCATAATCCAGGCGGTCCGATGCGATTTGTCCGATCAATTGCTGTTTGGACAGCCGGGAACTGTTCATCAGCGAACTGTCAAGACTGAATTGCATAAGTCCTCCTCTCTCAAAAAAGTAACTTTGGGTTTGATTTAATCCCGGATTGAGCTGTTGGCTAAATTGAAGTTCAATGCTGTCCGGGAGTTTGCGAATGATCCGTAGTTGTTCCATCGCCAGAACTTTTCCGGTAGACTTAATCGTGATATTAATCTTTATGAATAATCCCACAATGATTAGCAAACATAAAACAAGAATCAGTGTAATTTTTAATATAATAGGTCTTTTTTTCATGCGATAATATGATAAAACATTTTTTTAAATCAAAATTTTAGAACTCAGTATGCGTAATTATTTAAACGCCCTCGAATTCAGAGAAATCCATTTACTGCTCCAACTCTTCAAACAGAGCCTCATTACGCGCAATTACTGCCGCTCTTAGCCAGCGTCCGGAGATCGTTAAATCATCCATTGACCAACCCCCATTTTTATCAGCTCCGGTATAAAGCACATCATCACTGCCACCATCACTATCGCGAACAGTCCACTTGCACCAACTGATTTTGTGGGTGTCCATGAATTGTAACCATGCATTTCCTTCCTGAATATCAATTTCGCCGGTGCCGGTATATTCGTAAATGCCATATTCTGTAGCAAACAGGGCATAGCCTCTGGATAATGCAGTGATTGCTTTGTCCCTTAGCTCTTGTTTGTGAGAGGAGGCATAAAAATGAATTGTATAGGCGACATTATCATCATCAATCGGATCGGCAGTGGCAATATCCACATCCTGCGACCAATGAGGTGATCCGACAACAATAAGATTGTCGGAATCAATTTCTCGAATAGCTGTGATCACCTGCTCAGCATAGGGCTTGACATCATTTTTCCAACTCACCACTTCAGGTTCATTATATATTTCGTAGATCAGGTTGGGTTTATCCCCGTATATCGTTGCAATTTGCCTGAAAAAATCCACAGCAGCCTGGGGATGGTGATGGGCATTATGATCATGCCAGTCCACAATGATATAAATGCCGAGATCAATGCAAGCATCAATTGCCCGTCTGACTGTGGCCATTTCCAGGGAGGGATTGGTTAAATATCCACCTTCTTCCACAGCCATTGACGCCCGGATAATATTACACTTCCAGTCATCCCGTAGCCATTGAATACAATTTTTATTATAAAACTCCGCTCCCCACTGACTCCAGAATAATGATATGCCATGTAATGCCACCGGTTCTTTGTTTTGATCAACGATCTTATTGCCGTCCACTTGTAATTGTCCAAAAAGTTCCACTATTGTATTGGGAGGAGTTTCTTCATTTTTGGGCTTAGTGGTATCTGAACAATAGTAAAATGACACCAGAATTGTAAAAATGGCAATAATAAAAAGAAATTTTTTATTTATCATCAATCCTTAACTCTATTTTTCTTTTACAGGCGGTAATAACAGATCCTCTCTTAATTGGTCATAATTCCCTTGATAAGTCTTTGTAATGGGATGACCGCCACGAGTCAACCCGTCAAAAGTTCCCTGATCAACCAGGTCCCAAAGAGCGTATTTCGCTTGACCGTCCACAGTAAAAAGTCCGAAGTGGGATTCACTACCCAGTTCACCACCTTTCCAGGGTTCATTAAACGCCTCAAAATAAAAGCAGGAGATATTATTGGCGGCCGTCCATTGTCGCATGGCATCATAATAGATCTTCATTTTGATCTCATCTGTCGCTCCCGAGCCGGGTGTCGTGTAAAGATCGTTGTCAACCGTTGCCCAGCCGGTTTCACCAATGTGGATCGCTTTAACTTTATCAATTTCTTTTAAATAGTTCTGAACCAGTTCGTATTGATTGACGGCATATTCAAAAGCGGCAGTCATGCTCTTTTGTACTCTTTGCTCAGGAGTAAGGGATTGGTCAGCAGAATCTGTTTGCCAAAAATCCGGGTTGTAATGAGTATCATGAAAAGGATACGTATGCATCGAGATAAAATCCACTTCATCGATCAGGGCTTTCAGGTCGTCGTTACGATAACTTTCTTCTGCTCCCCAGGGCGCGAAATTGTCAGATGAGGTCAATAATACTTTTTCCGGCAGTCGATGGCCGTTAACAGGAGTCGCTTTGGCTGTTTTGGCATAACGGACCCATTTGAGAATGACATCAGCAGTAACCCAGTGAGCCTGCCAGGTGACCATGGCTTCATTCCCCACAGCAATTATTTTGACAATATCGGGATAAGTAGCAGCCAGTTCAATCGCTGTATCCATTTCCAGTTTGTTAAAATCCGCATCTTCAATACTATGATCAACAGAATCTGTGTATGCGCCTTCGCACTGGATCCAGGCCCCCAACATGACATACATTTCAAAATCAGGGTTCGATTTTTTGAGATCATGAATTGCTTTCAAAAGACGCGGCGCGTGGTCATATTCCTGGGTATCGTAGGTGCGAATTAATTTTACACCCATAGCCGCTAATATCTTCATATCTTCTTTCAACTCGGCGACTGTCGGACAATATTCGTCCTGATTGGGCAGCCCCTTACCCCGGGTTTCTTTGCGGTATCCGGAATAGGAAAGCGCAGGAATGGCTTCATTACCGAGTAACAATTCACCGTTTTCCAACACATAATTGTTAACCGGGTCCAATTGTACATTCTGAACCCATTGATCGCCCAGATAATTATCCCGGATCAATTGATTCGATATTGACAGGTCATTTCGCTTCTGACCGCAATTAACGATCAATATCACTATTGCGAATAGCAAAAACAGTTTACTGATGGTCTTCATTTTGTCCCCCCACCTGATTTATTAGTTGCGATATAAACATCAATTTTCAGAATGTCGCCTGTCCGTCCGAAAATCTTTTTTGCAATCGGATTTTTCAGAACCAGTTCAGAAAAGTTCTCTGTTTTGCCAGTTTCCCAGGTCACAATAACTTCCTTTTTTTCACTCTGATGATAAATGACCGGAGTCTGTGCAAAGGTGAACCCCAGGGTTCCGGCACCTAGTTTAATGGCTTTTTTCATATTGCGCACATCATAATAGACAAATTCATCGGTTTCGCTGAGAAATTCACTTTCCCTCAGTAATGCCGGATTAAACCGAATCGCGCCAGTGCTGACCTGTACCCCTAATTCTTTAAACCGGGAGATGAAATCCTCTTTCACCTGTCCGGTCAATCCCGGTTGCTGTACGCCAGTGTAGGATGGCGTATGAGAATAGGCGTCAGTGGGAAAAGCACCGTAAAGATCAGGGGATTTCTCCACGCCAATACCGGCCCGGATATCATAATAAATGGCTTTCAGAGCCCTGGTGGATTGGCTCTCTGATTTTTCATCAATAGATCGATAATAAATATCACCAGTTGCCAGCAACAATTTTGACACCATGTGCCAGTAAGTACTACCCAGTCCTTCATATTTAAAAAAGGTGCCGGAGCGACCGGTAAAGGCCTTATGATTGAACATTGATTCAAATATATCGAGAAGCTTTGATTTTTCGGCTGCCGTGATATTATACTCATCAGTTAATTCAGATAAGGCGCTTGCCAGTTCACGGGCATTACGAAAATTACCATTGAAATGCAGATTGCCCTGAACATCCTGTACAACAATTCGGTTATCCCCCTTCTCTACCATTTTTTGAAGCAGCGGTAATTCTTTGGCGGCCTGATAGGGAATATTATTTTTATCGGTAAATCGCGCCAGATCCCGGTCAGGATAGAGCAAATAGGTATTCTGGTCTTCCCGATAGAGATCACTCTTACGAAGGGCTTTCAAAACCCTGACAGACTCTTTCACCGACAAATAATCAGAACTCAGAACGGCTACCTGTCCCTCCAACATCTGATAGAGATATTCAATGCCGATCTCATCTCCTTTGACAGTCATTAGGTTATAGGCATGATACAATCCATCGTCACGTTTGTTCGCCTCGATTGTATGATCCAGATATTTGAGGGCGATGGTAAAAAGGTCGGTTATTTTCGATTTCTCTAGGTCTGCATTTTCTGCGGAAAAGTTACTTTTATAGACTTTTTGACGATACTCTTCCGCGGTCGTTTCAAGTTGATCCAGTATCTTTTTGCGGTTTTTGTTAGAGATTCTATCTTTCAGTAATTGTTGTGATTCCAGTAATGTTTCCAATATTCCCATCAACCAACCGGCAACTTCTTTGGAAAGACTGATGGATTCATTCTCTAAAGAATTAAACAGTTCCAAACAAAAATTCAGATGTTTGCGAAGGTAATAGAGCGTCACCATGGAAACACCATAGCCAACCAGGGCGTTATTAGCATCATTCCATTCCGGCCGTTGGGTATTCATCCAAATGCCGGCTTCAGGAATAAAATTTGATAATTTTGCCAAAATGGGTACCAGAATTTTTTCCGCCAGATTCACCTGGTATATTTTTTCATTGGCATCCATTACGAGTTTGCCATCACTGCCTAATTTTTTGACACGGTCATTGATCTTTTCATTTAAATCCGGTACAAAATCTACTGTATTGTGGGGATCCTTAAGTATTGCTGCGTACTCTCTGATTCTATAAGGTACATTGGCGTAAGTAAAAATGGGTTTGGTCAATAGGTGTTGCAATTTTCCCGGATGATATTGATGGGAAATTTCCAGCAATTTTAGCAGGTAGACAATCTGATGGTCGCCCCAGTAACCGATATAAGACCAGGGATCATCAGGATCAGCCACTTCCCAGTCAAAACCAGCTTTTGTAACCCGGTAAGGATTGTAACCGTCTACGGTGGAGGCATTGACAAACTTGGTGATCATGCTTTCAATAAACCCGGGATAGGATAAGGCCAGGGCTTCCCAGTTTTGAAAAATATCCCGCCAGTTCCCCTGATAATTGAGTATATCCTGACCCTTTTCATCTTTGACTTCAATAGAAAATTTATTCCAGGGCCGGCTTGGATCACCATGACGACGACTAAAGGTCAGGGGTAAATATTCATAACAGAGTTTCAGCAGGCCCGGATGCTCTAACAGTTCAACTTTTTTAACCAGATCTCCGTAAGCGATTGTCGCAGGCAGGGATTTCAAGAACTCAGCATTTTTAGTATAAACAGCATGATTCCCCTTACGGATAAAGATTCCGAAATCCGCTGTTTTGATGGTATAGTTATCATAAAAAATCCCTCCCCGCATAATATTAAAGAGCGTGTTGGAAAAATGACGGGTAGTGCTCAGCAAGTCCTTGGTTTTCTGAAGACCGTCAGCATTACCAACAAGGCGTACCAGTTTTTCGGTACCCGATTCAATATCTTTTTCCAAATCATCAAGAATATCCCTATGGGAAAGGTTTTGACTGATCGCGGCAACATCAGCGGCATCCTGATTTAATTCAGCTACAATTGTCCAATCCTTTTCTGATGATGCGGTCAGGGAAAAGAGACAATTGATAAAATAAGCACCACGCGCC
>CAYTLS010000127.1:0-6182 GCA_964438745.1 uncultured bacterium | reverse complement strand
ATGAACCAACAGGAAAAAATTCAACAGCAGGATAAACGCATCAAGGAAAACCTTGAAATTATAAAAAATCGCATGGTTGTCTTCAGTGGCAAAGGCGGAGTCGGCAAAAGCACTGTCGCAGTCAACCTTGCCTACTCCCTGATTAAAAACAAATTGAAAGTGGGATTGCTGGATGCTGACATTACCGGCCCAAACATACCCCAAATGGTAGGCGATCATAACCGCCCGGAAGCCATTGATGATGATAAAATTCTCCCAAAAATAAAAAATGATCTGCGGTTTATATCCATTGCCCCGATGATCCCGGAAAATCAACCGGTAATCTGGCGAGGCCCGCTGCGTTCCGGTATTATCAATCAATTTCTCTCCGATGTTGTTTGGGATGAACTGGATGTTTTATTATCAGATTTGCCCCCCGGAACCGGTGATGAAGTCCTGACAGCCGCCCAAAAGATGTTACCCCAGGTGGCAATTGTTGTGACCACGCCCCAGGAAGTATCATTACTGGATTGTCGTCGCGCTGTCAATATGGCCAAAAAACTTAACATCAAACATATCGGTATTGTGGAAAACATGTCCGGTTTTATCTGCCCGAAATGTGGTGATAAAATCGATTTCTTCGGCACAGGTGGCGGCGAACAAATGGCCCGGGATATGGATGTACATTTTCTTGGTGCTGTACCCATGGAAAAAGAAAACCGTGAATGTGGCGATGCGGGTACGCCAATGGTACTTAAGCATCCTCAATCTAAAACAGCGCAGGCTTTTGATACCATTGCAAAAAATACGATAGATTTACTGGATAAATAATTTAATATTTAGCCACAGGTATCACAGATTTTCTCCGCAGTATTAATCCGGTGGTGTGATAAATTTTATAAAAAATGAATGAAACAGGTTAGATGATGAACTCCGTAACCTTCTGACTGACTTGATATTGAATTATCCTGACGTCTTCGCTCAAGTCAGTCAAAAGAGAGAAAAATATGAATAAAATGTACTCTTTAATATCAATTTCACAGCCCCCTTGTTCCTCCCGATGCATCGGGGGGAGACGCCCGGACAACTGGTTGTTTATTTTTAGTTTTGATGATTCGAAGTTACGACTAAAATCAAACCAGTTGAGGCCGTCCCAAAAGGTATAATAATTTTTGAAATTCGGGATTATTTGTTATTTCACCGAATAGGACAATAGGAATTGTCCTCTACATTTATTTTGCAACGGGACTTTTGGGACAACCTCATGCCAGAGGGTTTGAAACTAATGTTCAAAGCAAAAAATTTTAACACTACAGTTAATCCGTGTTTACCTGTGGCTTAACTGTATTTATTGGTAATACTTCTCATTTACATATTCGTCCAGCTGACACGCCACATCTTTGATCATAATGGTGCGCTCGCGATGACTCATAAAAGAGCTTTTAAAGGTATTAATAATAATTTCTTTGATATCCTTCATAGTAAGTTTGAAGGTTTTAATAGCCAGCATATATTCATCGGTTAATGTCGTGTTGGACACCAATGTATTATCAGTATTTAGTGTTACTCTTAACCCATAATCATAGTAAAATTTGAAGGGGTGGTTTTCAATTTTATCCACACTACCGGTTTGGATATTACTGCTGAGGCATTGTTCCAGTGGTATTCTGTGGTCATTGACATAATTGAGTAGATCCCCATCTTGTTTCAGTTTCACCCCATGGCCAATACGATTAGCGCCACAATAATGGACAGCCTGGTGGACAGATTCCGGGCCGTAATCTTCTCCGGCATGAATAGTTGTATTGATATTATTATTACGGATCAGGTAAAAAGCGTCCTTGTGATGTTTGGCAGGAAAATTTTCTTCCACCCCGGCCAGATCATATCCGACAACACCCTTATTTTTATAGGCGACTGCTAACTCAGCGAGTTTATAACTGACTTCCGGTGAGATCGACCGGATTCCACAAATAATGACACCGGATTTAACACCGAAATCCTTTTCACCTCTTTTCAATCCACATAAGACCGCATCGACACTTTGCATTTCAGTCATGCCTTTTTCCGTGTGTAATACCGGTGAATACCGGACTTCCAAATAAATAATGCCGTCTTTATGCACATCCTCTACCAACTCATAAGCCACCCGCTCCAGGGCATCGGGAGTCTGCAACACCGAAAGCGTAATATCAAACATTTTAATATATTTGGGAAGTGTAATGCTGTCATCAATAACCGAAACTTTTCCACGCAGTTTGTCAGGGTCCATTGAGGGAATTTTCACGTTATGCTTTTTTGCCAGATCGATGATCGTTTCAACTCTTAGTGATCCATCCAGATGACAATGCAATTCGGCTTTGGGCAGGCTGCGTATAAATTCCTTGGTTAATTTTATCTTTTTTTCACTCATAATTTCCTCTTACCATGTTATAAAATTTTCATTTTTTAAGGTTGCTAAAAACATTCCCAGCCGCTCGTAGACCGGATCAATTTTTTCACCCAATTTTTTTTGTAAATATTCACCAATTTCGATGGCGGTTTTATTTCCGTTAATCGCTTTCCAGACTTCTGTACCAGTATCATCCAAATGAATTTTGTAATAGGGATATTTCATTCGGGGGATAATATATTTTTTGCTAAAATTGCTGGAAAATTTTGGTTTCAGCAGCACAATTTTGCCCTCCTCATTCTCTTCATATTGTACAGTTTGGATGGGAATGATTTTGGACATATCCAGTTCTGTTTTCTTTTTTTGCTTATTTTGTCTAAATAGCCTCATTCTCTCTCCTAGAAAATTTGTGTAATTCTAACAAAATAAGCAGGCAGAATAAAATAAGCAAGAATTTATGAAATCTATTTTCTGTTGCGGTTTTTCTTTGGAAACAAATTTCGCACCGATTGCATAAACCGGCCAATGACACCCACCGGACATAGAAACCGGCACCAAAATCGTCGAATGAAAAGGGAAAGTACCAGGTTGATGATCGCAAAATAAAATAGAAAAGAGGCTGCGTCCAGTTGGAAAAATGGGCCAAATATTTCATAGCCCAAATATCCCGGCTGATTGGCCACAACGGCATAGACCAGTATCCCTAAAGTCATTACAATAGCCGGATACTGATAATATTTCCGCTGTTTGAATTTCCATTTTTTAACCGGAAGTTTGCCTACGTAATCCTGTAAAATCCCCATCGGGCAGATATAAGCGAAATATAAATTTTTGCCAAGGAAAAGAATACTAAAACTGAACAACCCGATTACCAGATACCAGTAATATTGGTTGTCGGGGAAATTTCCCAAAATCAGATTATTAAAATGAGTGATGGATAAAAGGGATTTGAAGAAAAATCCCAACAGAACAACAGATATTAACCGAAACAATGGTAAAAATCTTCGCTGGATTTTACTTTTAGTAAAACTGAGTCCTATGGCAAAGAGATACAGGATTACCAATAAAATTTCTTTGCCTTGTACCGGAATATTATTGCCGCTCTTTGTGAACTTATCCTTGAAGTAGAGATCACAGGTCATTATATTGGCTTTTTGAACCGCGCTGTTAATTCCATTACAACTGATTGTAGCGCTGGATACCGCATCAATATTTTCACCCAATTTGAAATTTTCCTGAATATTTTTACCAATATATTGTGCTGTAAATCCCGCCCGTTCGACCCTGCGGAAAAATCCGGGGGTTTCCGTTTGGCTCAGTACAATTACTTTTAAAATTTTTCCATCGATATCATAATTAACACCCACTTCAATGGGGCCGGAATACCCTTCAGCGCTCGCTATTGATAGTACGGAAGCAGGTTTTCCAAAGGCATTTTTTGAACTGTATAGATAATAAAAATTATCGGTGACTTTCTTAACACCCTGAACAGATCCAAAATTGCTAAAAATAGATCCTTCAACGTCCACGACCTGTCTGCTCTTACCTATAAAAACCGATATTCCAAGTATTACCAATACTGATAAAATAATTCCAAATCTCTTTATCAATTTTCTTCCTTTTCAATTCATGGTTGACAATCATGAATATTAACAGAATCAGAAAAATTAACAAAATAAAAAAACATGAAATGAAAATAGCGGAAATAAAAGGAGAGTTTTTCAATGATACACTCATTTTTTGTCAAGCTGGTTATCACCTGGCTTTGTAATAACAAATCTGTTATTTATAATAAAAGCGGGTATAACCGGCAGAGCATATTCAAAAATTCTCAGCATAATATTCAGGTTAATGAAAAAAATATGGAATCATTATCCTTTTTTCCCTCATTGATCTCACTTGGTATACGATGGGGTTTATTTAATTAATACCATCTTTTGGGTATCTGTCAGCTGTGCATCAACGGATAATTTATAGAAATAAATTCCACTGGAATATTGCGAGCCATTCCATTTCACGTTATAATGTCCGGAATTTTGATCTTCTGAAATAATTGTATCTATCTTCTTTCCTTTGACATCAAAAACAGACAACTCTATGGCTCCTTTTTTCTTGATTGTATAAGGGATTGTTGTCTCAGGATTAAAGGGATTCGGATAATTCTGTTCCAGATAAAAATTTACCGGTAATACAGCCTCGTCACCCAGTGCGGTTTCTGCCACCTGAACAATTTCCAGGCCGTGCAAAAAGGAAAAATCCTGTGTGGATGCAAAATGAATATCTATCACACAATCCTCGACTTCAATATTTTCCACCAACAAATCGTAAGCGGTGTGAATACTTCCCGCCTCCTTAAAGACATCCAGCCCTTTGACCACATAATCACCCTCGATATTGATATCAAAGACCCGCTTGCCATTTTCTGTAAAATAATTTTCTGAGAACATCAGTTTGACAGTATATATACCTTTGGGAACACGGACTTTATACATCACAAAATCACGAATTTCAGTACGATAAACCGCATCCAAAGTTGTATTTGCAATGGGTTGGGTGGTGCTTCCTTCAGCGCCGGGCATATAGCCGTAATTTTTTTCAAAATCCCACTTCTGGTCCGCCAGAAAATCTCCGGTAGCATCGCCACCGACATTGATCTTTAATGGGTAATCATACTGTGGCGGATTGACAATATTTAAAAATTTTGGTGCGGAAGTATTGGGTGTGGCAGCGCTGTCTTCAATATTAGCCACCATAATATCATGAGCAACCCTCATGTCATAATCTTTGACCGAGAGAATCACATCCCGTTGATTTTTCTGTAATGCTATGGCTGTAATTTCGCCACCATTCCGTAAAATATAATTGGCGGAATTTTCCGCGCTGGCTTTCAATACCGGTTCGGAAAATTCAATCTGAATTTGATGGCCGTCATACCAGGCACCTTGTGGTACAGGTGGATTTTTATCGGTATAGCCGGTATTGGTGCCATCCGTCAGACATAATACCAGATTACCGTCGCGAAAAACAGCATTGTCATGGATAAAATCACAATTGTTGCCCACAAAGGTATGCGTGGCTTTTCCCCAGCGATTTTTGTCCCAACTATCAAAGTCGTCTTTCCATTCCAAAGTGAAATTATTATCGGTTCCAATGTCACCACTCCCAGGCGTATGAGCGGCGTAACTGACATAATCATAGTAAGCGAATTTTGGCAAGGTAGCCGGGTCCAGGGTACCCACCCAATTCTGATAGGCCGGCGGCCAGATATTCATCATGATCTTTTGTTCCCTGTTCAGGGCTTCAATATGCGCGCCGGTCTGACGGTGCATTTCCACGCCATCAATAAACCAGGCCACATACTCCGGCGTCCACTCAAAGGCGTAAACATGAAAATCATCCGCCGGATCGAAATCCACCTGTTGGTGGTAGACATGGCTCTGCTGACCCGGTGTAATAGGATTGAACTGGACATCATTATCATAGCGGCCCAAAATTTCAATATCAATCTCGTTCCAGGCGGCGGTGCCCTCACCACCCAATTCATGATAGGTGAAAAAAGTTGATGTGTGTCCGGGACCAATGGAGGATTTATAGCTCACTTCAAAACGGCCATAAGTAAATGCATCATGGGTGCGGTATTCCGCCCCTTTGTAGGTTTTTCCAAAAATCGTCCCACAAAATAGAGATAAAACTAAAATTATTTTAGTGAATTTTTGCATATTAAATTTCCTGTTAGTTCATAAAAAAAAGTTTCTCTTCCGGAATGAATCATTCCGGAAGAGAAACAAAAAAGAAGGAGACTCTCATGTTT
>CAYTLS010000126.1:0-6191 GCA_964438745.1 uncultured bacterium | reverse complement strand
GTTTTCGTCATGCACTGTGCCATGAATCAATCCTCCTCTGATGCCGACTATTTCTGTAGGTGGTATACGATGGAAATACTCCTGGCCAGGTTTATAAAAAGTGGATTTCAGTCCCAGCGGTGCACACATATTTTCATTGATAAACTCATCCAGGGGCTGGTGGGATATTTTTTCGATTATCTTACCTAATGTAATAAATCCAAGACAGCTATAGATAGATTTTGTTCCTACAGGGTTTTCCAGATCCAGACTAAACAGGTTTTGCATTATTTCCAAAGAATCTGTTCCTTTTTGCCAAAGTTTTCCCCAGGAAGGAAGTCCGGAAGTGTGAGTCAGAAGATGTTTTATTTTAATCTCATCTTTGCCATTCTGCCCAAATTCAGGGAGGTAATATGCTGCTTTTTCTTCCAGATCCAGTTTTCCGCGTTCATATAAGATCATTGCCGCACTGGTTGTGGAGAACACTTTTGTAATAGAGGCTAAATCATATATCGTATTTTTTCTGACTTTTTTTGAGTCGTCAGAATATGTGAAATTTCCATAGGGTTTATGATGAACAATGGAACCGTTTTGAGATGCGAGGAAAACAGCTCCGGGAAAAGCGGAATCTGCAATCGCCTGCTGAATCATTTTATCGATACTTTGCAACGTATCCGAATTAAGGCCCTGCTCATTAATGGTTAACGGCTTGTCAACAATTTCCTGATTGTAGCATCTACAAATAACAATCAGAAATAAACTTGTAATTAAAATAATTTTTTTCATTTCCTTTGCCTTTCTTATTATGGGTGGTAGTGTCCAAACATTAGTTTCAAACCCTCCCCAACTGCTGTGACCAGGTTTCATCTCTCCGTCAGAGCCAATCATAGTCATGAGCCTGGTTTTGCAACCGGATTTCAAACCTTACAAGGGAGAACTGGTTTGATTTTTAATCGTAACTTCGAACCATCAAACTGCTATAAAATAAACTTTTATTCTGCGGTCTTCTTCCGATGCATTGGGAGAAACAAGGAGGATCTGAAACTAATATTAAAGAGCACAATTTATTCATTTTTTTCTCTCCCCCTTTATGGATTTTTTTGATTAAAATTGTGAAGATAAATATAAGAAAAATCCGGAGAAAATCCAGCTTGTTAAAACGTTAGTAAGTTGCGCGAATTAATTTTTAACTTTGTTTATTCTGTAGAATTAGTTTTTTGATAAATATGAAAAAAATAGTTAAATGAAATATTTCACCATTCAAAATCATTACTATCCAAATCAAGAAAATTTTAAACTTTGTAGATTGATAAAACAATAGTTTACACATCTGTTTTATGTAATTTTAAAAACAATCCCAAATTTTAATTATTTCTATACTAAAGCCCTTAAAAGGGCTCCCCGGAGATGTGTGTTCTTGTACCACCAGTTTTAAACCAGTGGTTAATAAGATGGTTTTTCAGTTGTTTATGGATATTGCTAACCACCACCTTAAGTTAGTGGTAAATTTAAATAATTAACGGTTTTAACCGTTTCTATAATTTATTTAGGACAGGTATGATTCAAAATAATAAAAAAAATGAATTTTAGGCAATCATGATGTAAAATATAAAAATCAGGGGTATTTTTTATCTTAGAAATTTTTTTTAGATTAAACGAGATAAGAGATTGTTTTCAATATGTTATATATATTGATTTTAAATAGGTTATTAAGAAAATACGGAAACTTAACAAACAAATCTCTTTTTTTTTAGTTTTTGATTTATTAATATAATGGAAGAAAATAACTATTAAGGAGGGTCTCAGGATTTGAAAATTAATTTAAAATACCATACCTTGATAAAGTCATTACCAAAGAGTTCTTGTGTTTTTCAAACAAGAAAAAATCAAACACCAAACATGAAATCAAATGTATAATATCAAATAATTGGAGTTATCATGAAAAGGAAATTACTGGCTATTTCCATAATTATTCTTATGGTTGCGTTGCAACTTAGTGCAGCGACTACCGGAAAGATTTCCGGTACGGTGACAGATCAGAAAACCGGCGAACCCTTAATGGGCGCCAATATTGTTGTCCAGGAAGCGCAAATGGGGGCTGCTGCCGATATGCAGGGGCAGTTCATTATTGCCAATATACCTCCCGGCACCTATACGGTGAGAGTATCCATGATCGGATATGCCACCCAGGTGATCAGCGGTGTTCGTGTGGAAATTGACCTGACAACCAATTTAGATGTTGAAATGAATGTGCAATCTATTCAGGGAGAAACTGTTGAGGTTGTTGCAGAAAAAAAAGTCATTAAAAAAGATGTTGCCGGCTCACAGAAAAGTGTTAGTTCCGAAGAAATTGAAAATTTACCTGTCAGTGATGTCGGTGATGTTCTTGGAATGAAAGCAGGAATTACTTCAGGATTATCAATTAGAGGTAGTGCATCGTCAGAAGTTCTTTTCGCAGTTGACGGAATCGCCATGCGCGATAACCGGACTAACGAACCTGAAATGACATTGCCGTTAAGCGCCATGCAGGAAATATCAGTACAGACCGGTGGTTTAAGTGCTCAGTACGGAAATGTAAGGTCTGGAGTCGTTAATGTTGTTTCAAAAGAAGGAAGTAAAGACACCTATTCCGGTACTTTTACGGTGCGGTACAGCCCGCCTGCGAAAAAGCATTTTGGTAATAATGCTTTTCATCCCAATTCAGTTTGGCTAAGACCTTTTATGGATGATGAGGTTGCCTGGGAAGGAACACAAAGCGGCACGTGGGATGAGTATACACAGCGTCAGTATCAAAATTTTATCGGCTGGAATAAATTTTCTCAAAATTTAATGACCGATGATAATCCAGATAATGATATGACCCCGGCCGGCGCTAAACGGTTGTTTGAATGGCAATATCGAAAAGATGGTGAAATTGACACACCAGACCGAACCATTGATTTTGGTTTTGGCGGCCCGGTGCCTTTTATCAGTGACAAGTTGGGTAATTTGAGATTTTTTCTCTCCCATCGCAGCACACAAACCATGTATCCTATTAAATTGACCACAGATGGTTGGTATGATAAATCCACAATGTTGAAATTAACCTCTGATCTACCGTCAAACATGAAATTGATCGTTCAGGGAATTTATACTGAAAATGAAGCAACATCTGCTTCCAGAGGCGGATTAACAGATATCTTTAACAGTTCCTGGGAAGTTGCCGATGCCATTAATATGGCTGGTTTTACGATTCCCTGGCGACTGTACACCGATAGTTACTGGAATCCCACAACCCGGTACAATAGTATTATTTCAGCCCGCTTAAACAAATTTATTGATTCCGGTTCTTATATGACCTTACAGGCTAAACGGGTTTATAAAAAATATCACACCACTCACGGCGCTTACCGTGACACGTCCCGCACTAAGGATATTTTTCCAGGCGAAGGTGAATATCTAGTCAATGAAGCCCCTTTCGGATTCTGGCCAAGGCCGGTAAATAGTATCGATGGCGGTATTATTATGGGTGGCGCGGTCTCAACTTCCCGTGACCAAAGTGAATTTACCACTTATGAACTCAAATTTGATTATACCAACCAGATTAATTTCAGGCATCAGTTGAAAGCCGGTTTATTATTTCATTATGATGATTTTAACATCAATTTTGGGAGTGAGAATGAATTTCTGCCCGGTGGTAATTACTGGACGATTTTTGACAGGAATCCTTACCGTTTCACTGGTTATATTGAAGATAAAATTGAGTATGAAGGATTCATTACTACATTGGGTTTAGTTCCTGAAATGATTGTTTTCAATGGAAAATGGTATGATGCGGATACCTATGAAAAGGGATTTTATTCCGGTTCATATACCGAAGAAGACCAGGACGAATATTTAACCGAGGATGTAAAACCGCAGTTTTATCTTAGTCCAAGACTGGCGATCTCCCATCCGATTACAGAAAATTCCAAATTATTCTTTAATTATGGCCATTACCGGGCTATGCCGGATGCCCAGAATCAATACAGAGTTCAGCGGGATTACATTAACAAATTGAATTATATTGGTGATCCTACCCTGCCGTTGACCCGCACGATCTCTTACGAAGTTGGGTTTGACCAGGCGCTTCTCAACACCTATTTACTCCATGTATCCGCCTATTATAAGAGTATTGATAATGAAACTGCCTGGACAAGATATAACAGCATTGACGGAAAGGTCTCCTATCGTAAGTTAACCTCTAACCATTATGAAGACATCCGTGGTTTTGAAGCTGAATTGGAAAAGAATTATGGTGACTGGATTACCGGAATGCTGAGTTATGAATATCGTGTCGGCAGCAGCGGTTATTTTGATGTCCGCCAATATTATGAAAATCCCTCTGACCAGAATGATTATGAAAGAAATAATCCCTACATACAATACTGGTCGCCTTCCAGACATAATTTTAAAGCCTATATTGATTTTCATACACCAACCAATTTTGGACCACGAATCGCTAACCAAAATATTCTGGGCGGCTGGCACATGGCATTTATCGGTGATTTGAACGCAAACCGTAAAATCACCTGGAATCCCAATAACATACCCGGCTTGCTCTCCAACTTAGATCGTACTAATTACTATAATGTAAACCTTAAGTTTTCTAAAATCTTTAGGTTTGACCGGTTTAGTGTAAAGTTTTTTGCTGATGTTTATAACCTGCTGAACACAAAACACTTCTCTAATGAATCCTTTGTGGATATTCATGATTACAACGACTATATGTATTCATTACATCTGTCGGAAGATGACTATGAAGAAATCGGTTACCAGGGGATCACAGGTGACGATGTTTTTGGTGTTTACCGGGATACCGATGTTGACTTTCAACCCATGGAATATGTTCGTGATTATGAAGACCTGAATGATCCCAGTGAAAGAGCGATTTATTACGACGCCACCGGAAAAGATTATTACCAGTATTATGAAGGTGAATGGTCAGAAGTCAGTGGCAGCAAAATAGATGAAATTCTTGACGATAAAGCTTATATAGATATGCCGAATCAAACCTTTTTTACTTTCTTAAGTCCAAGGGATGTTTTTATGGGTTTGACATTCTCATTTGAGCTTAAATAATTAAACAGGGAAAGACTTTATTATGAGAATTAAAAAACAAACAAATTTAAAGAGATTATTACTGAGTATTATATTGATGCTGGGACTTGTTGTCAGTAATCTAAGTGCTGATGAAGTAAAGTTCATGAGTATCGGTCAACTTCAGAGTTGGTTTTCCAGCGCCGGTTGTGAAATTGAAACCGGCCGTACCGGAGCAGTTGGTGACCAGTTGGATGGATTTGCTTTTCCGTCCTTGTTCAGAGATCAGGATATGCAGGCCCAAAAGGGATTGTGGATCGGTTGCAAAAATTACGTTGATCCATTGATTGGAGATGTACAGGTAGATAATAAAGTGGTCCATATCGGGCCGCGTGAATTTACTGAAGGCACCCAGATCATGCCACAGGAATTTATCATGTATGGCCGTCATGACCATCCGGCGGTTTTTGTTGATAATGTACCCGCATCGGATTTGAGTTACGAAGATAAAGATGTCGAAGTGGATGAAGAACTAAAAGCCGACCGTATGATATACAATGTTGTGAACACTTCAATGGGCGTTACGATTAAAAGAAAAATACATGCATACGGTCAAAGAGGCAATGACGATTATTTTATTTATGAATTTATTCTGACCAATACCGGAATATACGATGAAGAAGGGAATAAGCATAACCAGACACTGGAAGATGTTGTTCTGTTTCTGCAATATCGTTGGGCACCCTCTCTTTTTGGCGCCTCTTATGCGCATAACTGGATGCCTCAATCAGCCACCTGGGGACACAATACTGTTAATGAAGTATTGCATCCCACCCTGGGCGATGATTACCGCGCTACCTATTCATTTCATGGCCTGCATTCAAAATATGATGTTGGTGATTTAGGCTCCAATAATATTGGCGGACCCAATAATGGTAATGGAGATCTCCCGGCAAGCGGTTTTTTGGGTGCTTCACAATTTCCCGGAGTAGTTACCATTCATGCCGATAAAGCAGCCGGCGATCCCAGCGACGATGTCAATCAGTTTAAATTTGCACCTTATTTTGGATCGGACTTTAGTATTACACAACCACCTCATGATCAATTCAATGTAACAAAAATGGCCAGTGAATATTCCTACATGACAAAAGATG
>CAYTLS010000125.1:0-6207 GCA_964438745.1 uncultured bacterium | reverse complement strand
TGCTGGAGGATAAAAAAGGAAGATTCAGACAAATATCTTCTTCATAGCCACCTGAGGATGGAAAAAAGGTAACATAACGGCAGGTGTGTCCATTAGTTTCGTGGGCTTTTTTCCAGTAACTAAGAGTTCCGACTGTATTTTCCGGTGAGATGTAGAGTATTTTCATGATGTTCTAATCTTTATATTGGATATTCTAGTTTTTTCCAGGGAATCGACAGGGAATATTTTCCTGTAGCATCTTTTCCATTTACTTGAAATTCAACAGGACGATTATCAAGTGTTATTTGTATATCCTTTTTGCTGTTTATATAAAATGTTAATCCCTGTAAATCTTTTTCTTTGATTTGATATTGCTGGTTAAATGTATTGATAAGCGGATCAATTTGTATTATCACACTATTTGGTTTAGTAACCAGTTCCCAGTTTAAATTGTTAGTTATCTCATGATATTTTAATAACCGAGATGTGGTTGTGATAAGAATTTTTTTCTTGTTTTCCAATTTTTTCAAAAACAATAAGTTTTTCATCAGTTTTTCGGGAAATTGCCCGGGATCAGTCAAATTTTCGCACATATGTGTATAAACAATCATAAAACCTTTATTATAAATTAGTTGCTTAATATTTCCTGGTTTTATTTGATGCGATAAATCAACAACATTTAATATATTTTGGCAACCCCAATTGTTAACAAATCTCTGAAAATCCCAAATTAGATTATCATCCTGCAATTTAATGATTGACATTAACCGATTTTTAAGGTCAAAGGGCTTAGGAGAAAGGGCCTTGTACTTTGTCTTTGCCAACAGATACTGAATTCTATTTTTAAATTGGACATTAAGCGTATTTTTACTTGATTGCCCCAGGATGTGAGTCATTTTGCCTTGCCAAATATATCGGGTTCCATGCTCCTTTAATAGTTTAAAATGATAATGCTGTTTATCGGGGTATGCTCCTTCCTGATGATTAAATAAGCCAAGATTCTGAAGATTATTTTGATTGCCATGATTGATCCACGTTGTGATTTTAATATTGTTTTTTTCAAGTGTATTCAGACTTTCCTCAGCAAATTTGGTGTTAAACCCTCCCATATCAAAATTCCCATAGGCATGGTTAATATCAACATGGCCCGATCGCCATAATTCCCGGCAATAATCAGCAAATTCCGATTCTTTAGTTGAAATCCCCTTGTAATAGGAGAGTTGTTTGGAGTCGGTCCTGTTAAAAAACCAAAAACTACTCCCTACTTCTAAATTTAATCCTCGTCCAAAAATTGTATCTTTTTCACTGTTTAACAATTTCATCATTTCCAAAAAAATTTTTAAAGAGGGCGTGTTGTCAATATCGTTTGCAATTGCAAACATTGCCTGGTATGGATAAGGGAATTTTCTTAAAGAAATAGAATTCATCATTTAAGGATCCTTGCTGGGTTGCCGCCAACAATCTTTCCCTCCGGTATATCCCTGGTAACAACTGCACCGGCACCAACAGAAACATTATCATGAATATGAACGCCGGGCAAAATAATCGCGTGTGCACCTATTCGAACATTATTACCAATAATTATATTTGCCTGGTGGCCTGAATGGGGTTTGTTCATTTCAAATCTGGATTTACTGAAACTATCAGAAGTCATAAATGCAAAAGGGCCAATTAAGGTGTTTTCACCAATTGTTACGGTGGATTCCTGCCCGGCATAGATATGAACATGACTTCCAATTCCGGAATTATGTCCAATGGATACATTTTCAGGATATGCAATTTTAGCAGTCGGAGCAATTTCAATGGATGTATTAGTATGATGAATTTTCTTTTCTGCTAAAATATTAGCCCCCATAAAGTCCGCAAACAATTGCTTGACTTGCCGCCAAAATTGTTTGGAAAAGATTACTTTTAAAAAATTAGTTAGTTTTTGCATGCTTTTCTCATTTTGAATTGATTACTTTTTTATAAATCCTGTATAACTTCGATTCCTCTTTTTCCCAATTATATTTTTCTATTACAGCGTCATACCCATTATTCCCCATAAATTTGGCCAGTTGATAGTTCACAAGTATTTTAATAATAGCATCAGCTAGACTTTTTTCATCAGGATTATCTACAAGCAGACCGGAATTTTCTTGTTCAATATATTTCTCTGTAGATGGAACCCTGCAGCCGATTACCGGAACTTTCATGATCATAAACTCAAAAGGTTTTATTTGTATTGATTTTTTAAAGGAGTTATTGGGTGACATGGAAGAAATACCAACAGCAGCTGATGATATTAGTTCCGGAATTTCTGAATAGGGTATTCTTTTCCTGAATTCAATATTATTTTCAATATTATATTGATGAATAATGGTCTCCAACTCTTTTTTATAGTCTGGTTTTATATTACCAACCAATAAAAGTTTTGCATTAGGACATGATTTTTTAATAACCGTCATCGCCTTTACAATGATAGAAATATTCCTTGCTTTGGTCAATTGTCCATGATACAAAATAATTGAATTTTTTAATTTTTCTTTAGTCATAATATTTTGTGGAAATACATTTACAACCGGATAATTATAGAGAATTGTCAGTTTCCCCCCACAAATAAACTTTAAATCCTCTGCTACCCAGGGTGTTACTGTAATTACCTGATCTGCTATTGTACAAAAAAACCACTCAATAACCTGAGCGATTATGGCTGGAAAAATAGTAATATATCGCGGCCTCTTAGAGAATTCAATGAAATACCAAAAAATCGTCTCATGTGCATCATAAATTATTTTCTTTTTGTATTTCAATTTCATCAGTAAAGCCCAGGGGAACATTTCAAATTCATGAAAATGATAAACATCGGCATCAACTTTTTTCATCAATTGAAAAGCTTTGGAGAAGTTGGAAAAATAGGTCCCTTCTTTATATAAGTGAAAGGTTATTCCGCTTATGGAGTCCACTTGCTGTCTGTCCGGAGCGATTACATGAAAATTTTTGTAAATCTTTACGAGGCTTTTTGACTCTTTATAAAATATTCTGTCATCTGTTGGACTATGACCGATTGTTACGTGGCATATCTTCTTATTGTGTTTCATTAAGTTATCTTATTCTATATTTCTAAATTATTAGGATGCTTACCTCTAAAAACCATGGTTTACCGCCGAAACATTCGTTTTAATAGTCGCAACTCTTCGGGATTGAAAAAGTTCATCAATTTCAGTATGAGTGGGATCAGCGCGACAATAGCCAATTTGATCAATAACGCCGGTTGGAAATAATAGACACCAAAACCAATACTCAGCAAAATCAAAAAGAGTGAGGCCACCCGTTTATATTCATAATGTACCCGAAAAAGTTTTTGGGAAGTCATGTAAGTGAGTACCACCAGAAAAAAATAACTGATCACCATAGCATACCCCGGACCCATAATGCCAAAGGCCGGGATAAAAAGATAATTCAAACCAACATTAAGGACTGCAACAGTGATGGTAATCAGGGCCAAATATTTGGTTTTCTTCTCAAAATAAAACCCCGGCAGCAAGACCTGGTTAATGCCAAAGAAAACATATCCCAATAAAATGAACGGAACTATTTTGACACCCGCTTGATACTTTAGTCCAACCAGATAAATATCACCAATATGTATGCTTGCAATATTTTGGATGAAAGCAGTGAGAATGACCCAGGATCCCAAGGCCACAACAATAAAATAGGTCATGATACGGCCAAAAAGTTCTCGTGACTCTTCCTTCTTACCTTCTTTCAAAAAAAAGGGTTGCCAGGCATAGTAAAATCCGGTGGAGATCAAGAGCATAAAAATACCCAGTTTATAAACAGCGCTGAAAGTTCCTACTTCATGAAGCCCCAAAAATTTTTCAAGAATGACACGATTCCACATTTCCATTGCCGCCACCGCCAAACCTGAGGGTACGAAGGGAATGCCAAATAGCAATAACATTTTTGCGATTTTCAGGGAGAACCGGAATTTAATCTTTTTAGCCATTATGAAGAACAGGATAACAGCGGTTAGAAATGAAACGATTAAATTACTTTTAAAAATTCCCACAACGCCTTGTTTCAGGATCGCGACAAACAAAATATTCAGAGATAATGTGAGGATTACATTGATAAACCGGACGCCCATAAACATCATGGGCCTGCGCTCCTGCCGCAGATAGGCAAAGGGCACTCTGGCGATACAGTCAAAAAAGAGTATAACCGCCGCATAAGTGAAAAAGTGATGGTATTCAGGGTCAGTCAAAAATTTGCCCGCCAGCGGATACCTGCCCAGGTAGATGATAAAACTAAATATCAGGCTGGTCACGAAGGCCATTCCCATGGCTGAGGAAAGTATTGTGGTTTTGTCTTTTTTATCATTTTCATGGCTGTAAAACCGCATAAAAGCCGAATCCAGCCCATAATTATAGATATGATTCATAAAGGCGAGAAAGGTGAAGATGAGGGCTGCCAGTCCGTACTTTTCATTGGGCAGAATATTGGTATAAACAGGCAAAAGCAGGAAAGTCACCATGCGGGTGGCAATTGTGCCGACGCCATAAACCAGCGTTTGTTTTGTTAAGGATTTAATTCTGTTTAGCATTTCCCCTCTTTTGTCCTGATCGAGTACGGGTTTGACTTACACCTGGTAGATGAAAGTATCTCTCAATACGCCACTGGAGCCAAATCCTTCTTTGAAACGGCCCAGGCCAAAGTTGGGTTCCATATTGACCGTAAAAATCCCAAAATCCAGGTACTGAAACCCCTTTTCAATGGAATCTTTGATGATATGATAAAATAATAAATTGACCCCGCGGTATTCCTGCATGGATTCTTTGTGACTGATATAAAAGGCCAGGGTTACTTCCGGATTGCAATCAAACATCACCACGCCGGCCACCAGTTCATCTTTCACATAAGCGCCAAAAAACCGGATCTTGTCGGGATACATATTTTTAAGTCTGATCAATTCATCCAGTGTATGGGTCGGCTGAACATCATGCCGGATTTTGAGGTTCTTTTTCAAAATTTCATAAAAAGCCGCGTAGTCTTCGGTTTGGCGAATTTCAACCCCCAGTTTTTGCGCTTTCCGAAAAGCGGTGCGGTTGGTGCGTTTGAATTTTTTGATATTGAGATCAATATCATTTTCCAACTGCACAATACTTGAGACTTCCCGTTTGAGATAGGTAAAGCCCTTTTTTAACATGGCAAAATCAATGTAATTGGAAAGCCGGCGTTCATAAATAATTGGCGGCAAGGTCATTACGATTTGTTCGAATTGATGGGATTTGGCGAATTTAACCAGCGCGTCCACCAGGTTGTAAGCCTGACGAATGGATAATCCCTCCTCATACACAAAACCGCCGTAGCTGGCGCCACGATGGGAAAAGAGGGTTTTTTTGCCATTATAATTAACGTTCACCGCCGGGAATACTGAGAACAACCGGTTTTTTTTATAAAATTCAACGGAGTAGTCTTCAAATCTATTGTCGGGATGATAGGATAAAAATTTTCGGGTGTGAAACATGGTGCCGTTTACACATTTGTTAACGAAACTATCCCATTTCCCGGTATTAATTTTATCAAACTTATTGTAAATAAAAGCCATTGAACTCCTTCAATTTCATTCTCAATAATTTATCATTTTCCACGGGGGAAACAAAAGAAAAAGATTGGAGGGTTGAGGCTAAGATTGAGGTTGAGGTTAAGTATTATTGACGATTTTGATTTCCAGGATAGCCCGCTCAGTGGCTTTAATTACGATGAATTTCTTATTGCCGAAAACCAGGGACTCGCCTTTTTTGGGAATGCGCCCGTAATATTCCAGAAAAAAACCACCGACGGTATTATAATTTCCTTCCGGAACAGAAATTTTAGTCTGGCTGACAAATTCATTGATTTCCATCGTGGCCTTAACAAAGATCTCATTATTTTTTTCAAAGAACTGGCGATCGGAGAATCCATCATATTCATCTTCGATCTCGCCCACCACTTCTTCCAGAATATCCTCGATGGTTACAATGCCCTCGGCGCCACCGTATTCATCCACCACAATCGCCATATTTTTACGGCTTTTTTGCAATTCCTCCAGTAGTTCCGCTGCTTTCATGCTGGTGGGTACAAAAAGGGTATTACGTACAAAGGGTGTGATCTTCTTACTTTTGTCCACATCCAGCAAATCAAAGGAATTAATAATGCCAATGATTTTTTCCACGCGTTCGTTGTCAACCGGCAGACGACGATGCT
>CAYTLS010000124.1:0-6224 GCA_964438745.1 uncultured bacterium | reverse complement strand
GTATCAGCCACAAGTTCCCGGCCAATACCCACCATAAAAAAGTCCTCATCTTTAATTGTTGCAAAGACCGCTTCATTAAGATGTGGAATTTCCGCGTTACAGGGGCCGCACCAGGTAGCGAAAAAATTTATCAGCACAACTTTACCATTTAAACTTTCTGTACTGTAATCCTGACCATCCAGTGTTGTAAAGGTAATAGTTGGTGCAGTATTTCCGGTTTTGATCAGAGTTGATTTCTCCTGGTCGGTTTCAGCAAACAACAAGCTGAAAGATAAAAAACTAAGCAAAAATAAGTTCACTATTTTAGAAAACATCTTATAAACTCCTGTTAATTTATTTGGTATAATAGTCAATTACTTTACGCAGACCGGCTTCGCAAACCAGGCAAAAGGGTGCCAGGCTCTTGGAAAACATGCGGCAATCCATATAAGGCCGGAAAACTCCCTTGCTGGAATATCCGGCACCTTCATAAACACCGATTTTACCCCAGTTTTTATGGGCTTTGACAAAATCATATTTTGCTTTTGTATCCCGGCGTGGAATAGATTCGTATTCTTCTTTTCCCCAATCAGTCGGCACTTCTGTATTCTTTTCAATTAAATCCTTCCACTTGACAGTTTCTCTTTTAGTCGCTGTAGTAATGTTAAATTCCCAGGGTTCCACATCCACCGGATACATATCATTATAAGAGACCGCGGAAGAATAATATTCATCAGCCAGACCGGCGAAGCTATGTCCGAATTCATGGACAAAAGCATAGGCCGGCCACCATTCGGGATCTTTTTGCTGAGATGGCGAATAACAGATAGAACAAAAATTGTAAATTCCGCCACCACCATATTTATCACTATTCATAAGGAAATAAATCTGATCATAAGGCGCCAGGGCCGCCACATCCCGCATAACCTTATTATTACAGCCCTGTACATAGCGGTCAATATCCAGGGTATTGTAAGTCAAATCATAAACCGTATTAACAAATTTTTCCGCACGGGGATCATCAACACCCGATTCTTCAGAAGGCGTTTCAATGCTCCAGACATTGAATTTATCCTTTTCCGACTTAAAAGGTTCTGTGTCAAAAAAGATTTTTAACATCTTCTCGATATCTTCACGAAAAACTGTCATTTCTGAACGGGTATAGCCTTCCGGTAAAATTAGTATGTCCACTTTTTTTGTGGGATCGCCATTGTCTAAATAAGCTGTCACTTCGAAATCATATTTTAGCGGATCATGATTAATAAATCGTGAATCAGGATCAATAATTGTTGTATATTCCTCAACCAAATGATTCTCACGATTTTTCGTATAAAATTTCACTTCAACATTATTTTTGGGATAAGGTATAAGAACGGTGTTGTGGTAGGATTTAAATTCACCATCTATTGCCGGGCGGGTTGTCAGGTATTCAGCAAAGAGAGAATTAAATCCTTTGGAAAAAATCAATATCCCGGAGTTTTCATCAAAAACTTTTATGACATGGTCACCCAGTTCGAGATTATCAATAAGATTCACAGTGCTGCCGGCCCAAATAGGCTCTTCCTTGAATTGATCAATGGAGATAATCGTTTCATTAGCATTTCCAGTTTGATAGAAATCAATACGCATACTCTTTTTCAAGAAGAAGTCATCAAACTGTATATCTTCCGCCATTAAAAAAGAAAAAATCAACACTAAAGAGGTCATACTTATTTTTTTCATCTCAGCCCCTATTTTACATTAACCAAACAGATAAAAATAATTACAATCTCAAAAGATTCATAATAGTTTTTTGGAAAATGATTTATGAAAATTAAATTCAATAAAATATAGGAGAAAAAATAATGGCAAGAGCAAGGCATAGTGTTTTTGGCGCAATGTTTATTATGATCATCGTTTCAATACTTCTGTTCTGGTTGCCGGTGATCGGGCCGTTGATTGCCGGATTTGCCGGTGGTAAAAAAGCGGTGGCGTATTCGATGCGATTCTGGCGGTATTTTTACCGGCCATATTAATCGCAATATTTCTAATTTTGTTTGGCAGCGCTGTCTATGCGATACCCTTATTCGCTTTTCTGGCTGGTTCGGGAATTTATGTATTGTCCATTATGAATGTCGGGCCATTGCTGGTAGGTGCAATCATTGGCGGCGCGCTGGATTAATCGGAATATCATTCTATCCGACAAAAGCCGGATAATCCATGAAAAGTCAAGGTTAAGCCACCATCGTACCTTTGATATAGGGAACATCCAGGGCCATGATTAGGGCGCCGGAATGTTTTTTTAGGTCTCCCATCACCTCTTCGATACTCATGGTAATATCTTTAATTTCAGATTCCGGTAACAGCGCCATGATCGTTTTGCGGCTGTCTGAGCGCTCCCCAAGAAAATTCATAAAATCAGCAAAAAGCGGAATATCCGACAACTGATCCTTGGCGCCCGAAGAATCAATCACATTGACTCCCGATATACCTTTACCGATAAAAATCTCCAGAATATCATCAAAAAACCTTATTTCATTTAATACCATTATGAATAATTTAAGATTTTCTTTTTCTGGAGTTACCTCTATACTTTCGGTAGTGTACCGATAAAATGATTCCACTAACGCATCACTGCTTTTGGCGGACAGTAATTCTTTTTGTGCATTTCTGTTTCTGGAAAGCCGCGATATTTGCGCCAGAATTTGCAAATGTTCCCGCGGCCGGTCATCAGGCCCAATGATCACAAAGAAGAGATGGGATTTCCGTTTGTCAGCACTTTCAAAATCAATTCCTTTTTTACTGACTATTATGGCGACGGAAAATTCCTTGAGTTGAGGAATTTTTGCATGGGGAATGGCAACTCCGTTTTCAAATCCGGTAGAGCCTGTTTTTTCCCGCGCCATCAGGGCGTCATAAATCTGCTGATACCCAATTTCCTTTACGGATTTGGACATTAATTTTGCTATCTTTTTTATACTTTCCTGCTTGTTTTTAGCAGTAAAATTTGCATCGCAGGATTTCTTTTTTATAATACTATACAATTTCATAAAGCAACCTGTTGTTTATAGATCAGCACCTTTGACAATTCCAAATTTGGAGATTGCCGGGCCTACCAGTTCATTAATGAACACGCTGAATAAAATAATATTAACCAGCATAACCAATTTCTCCTGAACAAGTGGCGGCGCATTGATCAGAACCGGAGAAGTTTGCACCAGTAAAACCAATCCAATCGCAACACCTGCTTGCGGGAATAAGCAAAAGCCTAAATATTTTTGAATATTACTGCCAACTCCGGTAATAAAAGCGCCTGTAAAAATACCGAAATATTTACCGGAAAATCGGCTTAACAAATAAACAATTCCATAAATAACAACCATTCCCTGGGTGAAGACTGAGACATCCAGTTCAGTTCCGGCAATCACAAAAAAGAGGGCAAATATCGGGGGGGTTATCGGTTCAATTACGCGGAAAACTTTATGATTTTTAGGTGACAGATTGATCAACACCGCCCCCAGCACCATATTGGCGATGAGCAAAGACAATTTAAGCACAATAGCGATGGAAATAGTTAGAAAAATGACACCCAGTGAAATGATCAGAATTTCGTTTAGTTTATATTTTTTCCTGATCAGAATATTCAGAATAAATCCACTGATAAAGCCTAACAGGATGGAGAAACCGATCTCCGTAAAAGCATGGATTATTCCGGCTAAAACACTGCTGTTTGCTGCCTGCCCGGCACCTTCCGCCAGGGTTGGTGATACAATAGCGAAAACAATACTAAAGAGAATAACACAGACTGCATCATCAAAGGCGACAACGCCATAAAGGTGATCCACAAATTCGCCCCGCGCCCGAAGTTGTCGAATCACAATCACAGTGGCCGCCGGTGCTGTCGCAGTAGCCACCGCGCCTAAAATCACAGAATATTTGTATGAAATCCCGATCAGGATCATTGCAACTGTCACAAAAACAAAAGCAAAAAATGCTTCCATCAAGGTTAAGATCATGATCTTTGATCCGAACTTTCGAATTTTCATAATACTAAATTCACCGCCAATAGTGAGCGCGATCAGGCCCAGCGCGATTTCCGTTATACTGGTCAGATTATGAGCCATATCATGACTCACTACCCCCAGCAAACCATCTCCTAAAACCAACCCGGTGATAATAAACCCGGTGATGGAAGGCAATTGTATCTTTTCCGCTAATTGACCGGCAAAATAACCAACAAACAAAAGAATGCCGACGCTGAATACAACATGCTGCCCAAATAATTGTAAAAATTGGTTGAAAATAGTAAATATCATTGACTATCCGAATTTTTTTACAAACTGGGTATAATCCTTAATCACGACTTTACGCCCCTGTTTTGCGATAATTTTCTTGTCTTCCAACAACTTTAGCATACGGCTGACAGTTTCACGGGTTGTGCCGGACATATTGGCGATATCTTGCTGAAAAGGCATTTTTTCAATCGTCACCTCTCCGCTTTTGATGGTTCCCATTTGCTCAGAGAGGCTATAGAGCGTCATGCCCACACGGGTTTCAGCGTCATTTAATGATAAGCCTTTGATATATTTATCGGATTTTCTGAGACGGGTTACCATTTCTTCCAGCATTGCAATGGCGATGGACGGATTTTTTTCTAGCAGGTTAAAGAGATCATGCCGGGTCAAAACATAGACCTTTGTCCGCTCCAGGGCAACGACATTGGCCGAGCGTGCTTCACCATCTATCAGGGACATTTCACCAAAAAAATCATCTTCTCCCAGAATTGTCAGGATTACTTCATCCCCTTCGTCACTATACCGGGTAATTTTCACCCGGCCTTCCGCGATGATAAAAAGCGAGTCGCCGGTTTCATCTTCCATGACGATCATGGCATCTTTATTATATTTTTTTTCAATGAGACATTTCGAAATCTTTTCCAATTGTTCTTCGGGAATTGATGAGAACAACGGAACATTTTTTATTATTTGTTTTTCCATTTGATCATCCCTACACTTTTGTTTATTATCATTTAAGCGACCTTTTAAACTTCAAAAGATATAAAAAGTGCGTTAAAATTAACAGATATATTTTTACCATGACAGATTTTTTGCGATTATTTATTAAGAAAACTTTGCTTTGATTATAGAGCATCTCAATTTTTCTATATTTTTATTTGATATTCTATATATAAAATGATAAATTTTGCACGCTTTTAAATATATTTAAAATAGAATGAACGAAAGGAAATAAATGAGTAGAAACAAATCTGTCCAGAAGAGAATTCGTCAGGCAGAAAAAGCCCGATTAAGAAACAGACATTATAAATCATTAATGAGAACCAGCATCAGCAAAGTCAGAAATTCCGAAAATAAAGGTGACGCCCAGGAATTGCTAAAAACTGCTGTCTCCGTTATTGATCGTGTAACCCGTAAAGGAATCATCCATAAAAATAATGCAGCAAACAAAAAATCAAGACTTCATAAATTTGTTGCCAAAATGAGCTAATTTCTTTTTCAATTTTTTTATATCTTTAAAGGCTGATTGATTCAGCCTTTTTTTATTTTTAGCCTCTAATAATTCAAAAAACCTACCAAAACGACAGCCCGCCGGCTGCCGCTTCAGCAGGATAGTGTTATTTAATAGCGTCGAAAAATTCTTCCGCAAATTCAACAGCCATCTGTTCATCCTCATGATCAAAATGGATTTCCAGGTTGTCAAATACAATCCCATAAGCAGGCTCAAAATAGAGGCCATCGATATTTCCGTCAATGTCATATTTCTGGCTCAACTCTTTGATAACTTTTTCAAACTTATCCAGTTTAGGATTGAGAATTTCCGAATCAACGGAAATCATATAGAGGTAATCGTATTCCGGATCTACCTCATCGGCTCTTTTAAAAAGCCCGGTTAGTTCTCCATAATATTCGGATAACTTAATTTCATCATATACTCTTTCTTCATTCATTATGATTGTCCTTTCTGTTGGTTAAATTAATAAGCATATTCCTCTGGAGGAACCATATCTTTTAATCCCTTTTCTTTGATTATATCACGGTATGTGATCAATTTGATATTATAATTGTCAATGGCTGACATAAATTTAGGCGCAATAAGAGCACCGGCTTCGGCTTTACGATGCCGGCTCATATTTTTCAGGCCAAAGCTGTTCATATCTTCCATGGCATTCATTTCCGGAGTTGTCTCGCCGATATGACAGACCAGTAAATTGATAGCGTTGGATTCAATTTCCGATAGTTGTGTCATTA
>CAYTLS010000123.1:0-6285 GCA_964438745.1 uncultured bacterium | reverse complement strand
CAGTTAGGCAGTTCCCGCCGTGATGCGGAAACATTGGTGGCATTACCAAATAATGAATTAATGATCCTGTCAAAGAGAGAACGCAACGTCCCTGTTTACAAGAGCATTTTGAATAATACCATCAACGGCAGATTGATCTTCGAAAAAGTCAATGAACTGCCATATCACAATATTGTAGCCGGAGATTATTATCCGCCTACCGAATCCCTGATAATCAAAGATTATGGTAATATTTATACTCTCCAATTAAATGATGATGGGCTAAATATCTACTCCGGAAAAACCCTGGATTATATTCCCGAACCTCAAGGTGAAGCACTCAGCTGGGATCTGCATGGTACCGGCTATTTTACACTGAGTGAGAAAAAAAGCCTTTCCGAAGCCAGATTATATTATTATCCCTATATACCTTATTGGTTACAATAAAAAGTTCTTTATTTCAGGCAAATATTTTATATTTTCTTACTGAATTACAGACAGAGGAACGAATGTCGTTGAATATTTATTACGGTAATGATCTGGAAAAATTAATTCTTGAAAAATGTATTCCTATTATTCAGGAAGCCCCTCTTGCTGACCCCTTCCAAAAAGAAATCCTCGTCGTTCAGAACCAGGGAATGGCAATCTGGCTGAAACAATTTATCGCCCGACGCACCGGAATCACCTGCAATGTTGACTTTCCGTTTATTAATGGTTTCATCAATCAGGTGCTGGAAGAGAGTCTGGACACACCACCTGACAAGGAATATTTCCATCCCTATGTAATGACCTGGAAACTTTGGGAACTGATTGACACTGTGAAATCGAAATACCCGCAGCTGCTTAATTATCTTAAGCAAGACGAGACCGGTTTAAAACAGTTTCAATTGGCCGCCAGGCTGGCTCACTGTTTTGATCAATACCAGATCTATCGGCCCAAGGAAATCCTTGCAGGCCTGAAAAATATCAACGCTGACCAATGGCAACAGGAACTTTGGCAAAAAACCTCTCAAAACAAAATAAACCGCGCTGAGGGATTCAGCCGTTTTTCAGAAATTAAAACAGCGGAAACCATTTTTCGAAAAAACCGCATCAATGTAATTGGCGTTTTTTCTTTACCGCCGATATTTATTGAATTTTTCAACCATTTGGCGGAATTTATCGAAGTTAATTTTTTCCTTCCTTTTCCGGTTGATATAGCCACCATAAATTCCATTCTGTCCGGAGATCTATACCATACCACCTACTCACTCTCAGATCAGATCAATCCACTGTTGGATACGCTGGGCAAAGCCGGTCTTGATTTTTTCCAATTATTCAAGCAAATCAAGGTACGGTTTCATCCGGTTTTTATGGATATTAAATCCCGGTCGGTCTTAACCCACCTGAAAACCAGTCTGACCCAAAAAACAGTCCGCCCCCAGGCAATTCCCCGGGAAGCTATCAGTACCATACAACTGCACAATTGCCATTCCAAAATGCGTGAGATTGAGGTGCTGAAAAATAATATCCTGCAGATTATCAATCACACAGATACGGATCCGGCTGATATTCTGGTTATGATGCCTAATATTGCCGATTATTCACCCTATATCAAATCCGTCTTTGACCGCAAGGATATCGCGTGTGATCATCCCGATACTACCATTCCTTACACCATCACGGATAACTCCATTACTTTTACCACGGGTATCGATGAGATATTTCTGCAATTGCTCAATCTGAACCGCACCCGATTTGAAGCTAGTTTTATTCTTGATTTATTGTCCAAGGAAGCTGTTTATAAAAACCTGGGCTTAACAGAAGAAGATGTCGAACGCATTCGCAAATGGATCGCTGAAACCAATATTCGCTGGGGACTGAATGGTGAGCAGCGGGAAAAGGATTTTGGACTAATCAATTTCGACGAAAATTCCTGGGAAAAGGGCCTGAACCGTATGTTTCTGGGGTTTTGTCTCAAAGATGACGACTATCCGAAATTACATTACTCTTACCTCCCCTATGATCAGTTCGAAGGTCACAATATCTTTGTGATGGGAAAATTATCACTCCTGATCAATAAACTGGCAACCCTGCATGATCGCTTTAAAAAGCCCTATAAAATTGAGGAATGGCAGGATAAGTTATTTGCTCTGATTGATGAATTTTTCTATGACCGGGAGGAGTTTCAGCAAGACCTCAAACTCCTGCGGCAAAAAATCAAAAAATTATCCGACGAAACAGAACTGGCAGAAACAAGCGTACCGGTTTCTGTAGACATTTTACGGGAATATTTCCAGGAGAATCTCAGTGACGAGTTTCAAACAGGACGGTATTTCCGGGGCGGCATCACTATTTCAACATTGCAGCCTTTACGCAATATTCCTGCAAAAGTTGTCTGTCTGCTAGGGATGAATGACAATGATTTCCCAAGAAATGAACATTTAAATTCTTTCAATATTATTGGTAATGAACGACGGTGCGGTGACCGCATCAAGCGTGAAGAGGATCAGTATCTTTTCCTGGAAGCCATTTTGTCGGCGAAAGAACACTTGCTGATCAGTTATGTCGGCCAGCACAAACAAACCAATGAGGTTACGGAACCGGCATCACCAGTCTGTGAACTGCGGGACTATCTCAAAAAGATATTTTCCGAGGTCATTATGGATCACATCTATTTTGAGCATAAACTGCAGGCCCATAATCCCAGGTACTTTAATTCCGATAAATATATTTCCTATTCTACTGATGACTATCTATCACAGCAACAATTTTCCCAACCACCCTTTTATTCCGTTCCCATAAGCGCTGAATCCCGGTTAACAGAGTTATCAATAGAAGATTTGTTTCGCCACCTCTCTAATTCATCTAAATACTTTCTGGAAAAAGTATTAAGCGCGAAGATAGTGACGAAAGATCAGGAAATAAAAGATGCCGAAGATTTTGATCTGGACGAATTACAAAAATATATGATCCGCCAGTTTATACAGCAGCAGGTGGTCAAAGAAAATAGTGCTGAATTTATATACTCCATTTTGAAAGCTGAAGACCGATTACCGGTTGGCCGTAAGGGAAGACAACTCTTTGATATCTATTATGAGGAAATGCGGGATTTTCTCAATACAGAAATAGTCCCTCTGGGCGGATCATTGCTGACGGGATTGCGAGTCGGACAGCCCGTGTCCTTTGACAGAGAAATCGATGGTGTTCGCTTATTTGGAACCCTGCCCCCACTTTTTGAAGATAAACTTCTGTACACCCGGTATGCCAATTTTAAGGGAAAAGATGGGTTGAAGAGTTGGCTATTTCACCTCGCAGGTTCGCTGCAAACGAATACCCCCGAAACCCTTGTCATTACCAAAGATAATAGACTTCGCCTGCTACCTCCACTGGACTCCCAAAAAGCTGAAACTCAACTAGCGAAGATTATCAATCTTTACAAACAGAGCATGCAACAGCCTCTCCCCTTTTTTCCGGCCACTTCCCTGGATTTTGTCACCCATAAAATCAAACCCAACAAAAGTAAAATTGATAAAGCCAAAGCAACATGGTCGAATCCCTGGATTGCCAATCCTGAATTCCGGGATCCTTATTTTAAATTATTTTTTACAGAAGAGGTTCTGGAAACACCGGAATTCGCACATATTGCGCGACTGTTACTTGCTCCCTTTGCCCGTGATTTTGCGGAAGAGGAAATCTGTCAGGCTAAGGAGATTAAGCGATGAAACTTCTGAATTCAATTACCTGTCCCATTGAGAATAAGGTGTCATTGATTGAAGCCAGCGCCGGCACCGGCAAAACCTATAACATTCAGAATCTTTTCGTCCGCATGATCATGGAAATTGGATTCCCGATAGAAAGTATTCTGGTAGTCACCTTTACCGATGCCGCCACCCGGGAATTAAAAGCGCGCATCCGGTCCATTTTAACAGACTTGACCAATTATTATGAAAAACGGCCCATTAATGATACAGATAGAATTAAACAACTAACAGCCCACGGCCCAATACCGGCCGGCCAAAAGCATCAACGGATTGTGAAAGCCTTACGGGATTTTGACAAGTCCTCCATATTTACAATCCACGGTTTCTGTAAAAAAGCACTGGATGAGAACAGCTTCGCCACGGCCTCCTTTTTTAGTCAGGAACTGCAAAAAAATTATGAAGCCATTATCGAGAAAATACTACAAAATTTTTTCAGGAAATATTTCTACCGGAATTCCACAATTGAAAATCTGTTAAACGCTTATCATAAAATTGATTATACCTACTCTCTTGCTTTTATTAAAGCAATGGCCGGCAAAACAAGTTTTAAGTTTTCACAACAATATGAAAAGGGTGATATTCAGCAGGAATTGTTACCGGTCATTGAGACACTGAAAACTCATTATGACCGCGATAGAATCACGACAAAGTTATCCAAAACAATCATGTCACAGGCCAAAGGCAGCTATAACCCCAACGACTTAAACAAAGCCCTGGATGCGGTGGAAGATCTATTCAACGACAAGGCAGATCAGGATACCTTTTCGCTGATCGAAAAATTCACCAATGAGACGATTAATAATTCCCTTAAAAAAAACCGCCATAATCCCGGTGATCCATTTTTTGACACCATGGATGAATTGTTTACAATTCTGACGCGTTATAAATATGCGACGTATCAACAATTGTATTTCTTTTTTCAGGAAGAATTCGAGCAGGAAAAACGGCACTCCGGATTCCGCACCTTTGATGATCTGATCCAGGTCCTGGAAAACTACTTGCAACGAAGTCCCGAACTGAAAAATAAAATCGGTGAATCCTTCAATGCTGTTCTGATTGATGAATTTCAGGACACCGACGCTTTGCAATACGCCATCTTTCACAAAATCTTCATTGAGCAGCATAAACCAACCTTTTTGATTGGTGATCCCAAACAGGCGATCTATAGTTTTCGGGGAGGCGATATCTATGCCTACAAGCGCGCCAAAGAAGAAGTGCAGCAGAGCGATGGCAATCTATATACCCTGTTGACCAATTACCGGTCTACCCAGGAAATGGTCACCGCTGTCAATGAATTTTACGGCAGTTTACCGGCTGGCAAAGCTTTCTTCAATGATTTTATCGAATTTCATCCGGTCAGCGCCCGGGACCAGCAATCGGATAAATTATTGACCGCTGGAGAAACAGCGAAGAAAACCCTGGATATATTCTATAATGATCATATTTCCAATATACCCAACAGCAACCGGTTTGCTATTGATGTCACGCTGCTGGAAATATACAAACTACTAACTGATGATAGCTGCCAGTTGATGGAAGCCGGAAAAAATCGCAGAATTTTGCCTTCTGACATTGCGATTCTGGTAAATCAGCATCAACAGGCTGATTTAATGTTACCATATCTGCGGGAAGCCGGCATTCCCGCTGTTATACAAGCCACCGGCAGCGTCTATGACAGTCCGGAAGCCGGGGCGCTCCATCTGCTGCTGAAAGCCATTGATGAGCCAAATAATCTTAAAGCCATTGCCGGCGCCCTGACCACGTTTCTATTTGAGGTAACCGCAGAAAATCTTTACAATATGATACACGAAGATTCTGAAACCATGAATCAATGGATATTTTTCTTTCGTAGTTGTCACAGCAAGTGGCAAAAAGGGTCTTTTATAGAATGTTTTAATTTTATACTGTCCCGGCTGAAAATTAAACCGGCGATTTTGTCCCAACCGGAAGGCGATCGCAAGATTACCAATTTGCTGCATCTGCAGGAATTAATTCAACAAAAGGAACAAGAGGCATCACTGGGTATATCGGGCATTGTCAACTGGTTCCACATGCAATTAGACCCTGACCGGCGGGAAAAGGAAGGCGATATAGAATTACGCCTTGAAACCGATGAAAACGCTCTCAAAATCATGACGGTTCATAAGAGTAAAGGACTGGAGTTTCCTATCGTATTCGCCCCCTTTTTCTGGTCGCAAAAATATAATTCTGACAAGAAGGTATTTATCGAGTATCATGACGAAACCAATACTAAAGTGATTGACCTGGAAAAAAAACATGTTCAGCAGGCGGAAGCAGAAAGTCTCGAGGAACAAATTCGCCTCATCTATGTCGCCCTCACCCGCGCCAAATACAAAGCCGCTATTGTTGCCATCAATAATAAAAACCTGTCAGCACTCAAATACTTCCTGACACAATTTAATAGCCATGAGGAAAGCGCTATTCTATTTTTGCTCAAAACTAAAATTCCGGAACTTAAGGACTTTTCCGGTGCAAGGCGAATTAATATTGTCGAGCCGGAACTCTCAGGGCCGGTGCGCGTCAAATACATCCCAAAAGACAG
>CAYTLS010000122.1:0-6291 GCA_964438745.1 uncultured bacterium | reverse complement strand
CCCGACGGTTTTTTTTACACTACCGGATTTTCCATGGTGCGCTACCTCTATGAATTCGAGGGGATGGAAAAATTACGGGAATTATTGAAATACAGGAATAAACTCAACCTCTACAGCTTCAAAACCGCCTTTGAAAAAGTCTATGGGAAAAGTCTGAAGGAGTTTAAGGAAGAATGGCGACAATATGTCTATGCCTATTATTTCGGAACAGCTTATGAAATGAAGAGTAATACCGGTGATACTTCCGCGGTCAACAGTTTGAACTCGCTTGATAAGATCGCTATCAAAGGCTGGAAAAATTTTCATAATATTACTCTAAAGGACTCCCTGATCTTCTTTATGGGTAAGGGGAATGATAAACAGTATTATTATGATCTGGCAATCGGGTATTTTGATCAGGATACGCTGAATAATGATACGCTTGACATTGAACGAATCAAGAGAATTGAACCGGTTAGCATTGCGCAGGACCTATCCATTAGTAATAATCTACAATATTGCGCTTACGTGAAATATGAGCGGGGAAAGTTTGGCTCTATTTTACCGAAAGTTCATGTCTATGATGTCAAAAAGGAAAAGATCAGGAAAATTACCACCGGACGGCTGCCGCAGGTTGATGATCATGGCGGCGTTTATTATCAGCATTTAAATAATGAAAATAATTTTGTAAAATACCGCCGGGAAGAAAATGAAGAAACGATTTTAACCCTGCATAAAAATTGTGCGATCGGAGAAATGGAATTGGGACCTAAAGGAGAGAAACTGGCGCTGACACAATTCGATGAAAATCATGAGTTTTTATTGACAATTTATGCCTTGCAATCCAAAAAAGTGATAAGTGTAGAACCATTGCCCAGATTTCCCCGTAAAATATTCTGGCAGGACAGTGCCAATCTCGTCTTAACTTTACCGCAGGAAGTGGATAGCAGAACAGTAATAAAACAAATAAATATTGAGAGCAATTCGACCCGGGAGTTTAATACACCGCCATACAATGTCATCGCTCAGCAAATTGAGGAAACAGATTCCACCCATAAAGCTGTTGTGATGGGAGAATTGGATCGGAAGAAAAATACGTTGCTGAAAGTTGATTTAAGTCGGGACAGCAGAAAACGCTATCTTCCAGAAACAAATTATTATACTCGCTGGATTGAAGCCCGCTACCCCTATCCGATAGAAGTCCCGGATACTGTTCCGGCATATGACAAAAGCGATTACAAACATTTAAAAAATCTGGATCCCTACATTAATTTTATCTATCCGGATGTGGAAGCTCTGTTTCTGATGACTCTGTGGATGGACCCGTTGGCCAAGCACACTTTCACCTTTACCGGTTATCTGGAATACGAGGATCTGGAACCTTACTATTTAATAAACTACATCAATCGGCAACTGCCGATAACCATTGATCTGAGTTATATTAAGTATATTTGGCTGGGAGGAATCTGGGAAGATACCTGGTTTACCTATGATATCGAAAATTTTGGAATTAATTTCATTAAACCGCTGGATATAATTAAAAATCCCTTTGTCCGTTTCCAGGTCTCTACCGGGTTAATGTATCAGGATATTGCTCTGCGGGAAGAAAATTTTGAAACCAGCCCCATTTTCGAAGATGGCATCGCCTATACTTCGGAATCCGCGCTGCAATTGGTCTATGAACTGCCTTTTAGAAATTCCTTTGTACATCCGGTAAGAAAATACGGGTTAAATTACCAACTCAGCATGGCTAATTCTTCTTTGGGTATGAAAAAGGACTTTGTCGAGCATGAAATTAATTTTGAGATGGCCTTTGCGCCACTCTATGATCTGTTTGACCTCAAACTGGATCATTTTGTTTTGACCAACAAAACCAATTTTAATCTGGTTAACGGAGAATATTTTTCGCAATTTCAACCGGGATTGGATATCAATGATAACATACCGATTGGTGGCGGGCTGATCACTGAAAGACAGTATTTACGTGGAATTGATAAAACTCTGGTGGGTAACAAACTGCTGGTCACAAAGAATGAATTTTGGATGAAGATAACCGATGATCTGAATTTTTCTGTTAATTTTGGTGCTCCTTTGATTGATGCCGGCTATTTTGGTATTGGTCTTTGGACGGACTATGGCAAAATCTGGACGGACGCCGGCAATTATGATTTTCAAACAGCCGGATATGAACTCAAGGGCGTTATCAATATTCTTGGAATTCCGACGATTCAGCGCTTTGGTCGTGCTTATAATCTGGAGACCGAGGAATTGGGATATTATTACCAGATGAACCTTCCTTTGGATATTGGACTTTAAAAAAGAAATGAATATTGTAGAGAATATTTAAAATTATTAAATTTTCAGGATTTGTAAATAATGATTGATGAGGAGCTATGAAATTACAAGTACTAAAATCTAAAATACATCGCGCTGTTGTAACAGAAACAGAATTGGATTATGTGGGAAGTATAACCATTGATAAAGAGATGATGGACGCTGTGGGCCTGTATGATAATGAAAAAGTCCATGTGTTCAATATTAATAGCGGGGACCGATTCGAAACCTATGTTATCGAAGGCAAACCCGGAGAAAAACAGATTTGTGTCAATGGTGCCGCCGCGCGTATGGCCCAAAAAGAAGACCGGGTGATTATTGTGGCTTATGGCCTTGTTGATGAGGAAGAAATCAAAAACTTCGCGCCCAAAATTGTGACAATGAATGAAAAAAATGAAACGATCGAAGATTGATTTATGAAGAGCCGGAGAAATAATTATTTTATTTCTTGAAAAAGACTAAATATTCCCATATAATAGAGTATTACAAAATAGGACAAGCAAAAAGCTTGTCCTATTTATATAAACGTAGTTAAATCCGGTTTTTTTAATATGTAGCTAATGAAACATTACATCCGCCAGATTATACCCTTTTTCATCGGAATACTAATAATTATTGGGATTTTTATAGTAGACGTTGTTTTTTATCGGGTGCCCAGTTTTGTCAAAGTATTTCGAATTGAACGAGAAGCAGCGGCAGTGGTCTCTCTGTTATTAACCTTTCCACTCATAAAAAAAATATATTTCGAAAAAATAGACCTGATCAGACAAAAATTTCTAACCTTCCTGATTTCCTCCTTCACGCTTATCCTATTTGTTCTATTGCCGCATCTGATGATCAAAAAATATATCGTGTTGTGGGATAATAATCCAATGCTGGCAGAATACCCAACCCTATGGAATGCCTACTCGGTTTTATGTGCGGTTTTATTTTCTTTGATGCTTATGCTATTCATTCAGATTATCAAAAACCTGGTGTTTAAACAAAATGAGCACTTATTTTATAAAATTGTTTACCGGATTATTTTTGTTGTCATTGTATTGATTGCAGTTATGTTCAATACGATCGAAGACCGTTATTTATATCAGCCGGTACTGGACGGCTATATGGGATTGTTCAATAATTATAAACTGGGAATATACCTGTTCTTAGGAATGTCAGTTGTATTTGCTTTTGGTAGTTCGTGGCTTGACGATCTGAACAAGCGGGATAAAATAATCTGTTTCATTAGTAGTTTAATAACGGCGCTAATACTCCTGTATCTCTTTTGGTCAAAGTATATTGTGGCTATCTATGCTTTTAGCACTACGGTAAAGGGATTTGTATTGGTGGGGTTTTTATTTGTTTTATCCTTTCTGGCCATTACAACAGTTAAGATTTTGTTTTATTTGCCTACCGCTGGGAAGGTAGACCGGGTTAGCCGGGAATTACAATTCTTATCAGAAATTGAAACAATCATTAAGCAAAAGGTCGATGAACAGAAAATTATTGAAAGGGTAATTGATTTTTCCTATCAGATCACAGAGGCTAATGGTTGCTGGCTGGAATTACGCGAAAATTCTGATGCTTTCAGGATCAACCATTATTTGAATATTGAATCAGAATTGGTAGATGGAATTGGTTCCTTTACTGTTGATGATATCAAGACATATTTAATAGACCGAAGGAAATTTTTGTTAATTGAAAATATCCGGGACAATGACCTGACAAAGGATTTCAGATATCTGGAAATTCCATGGAAATCACTGCTGGCAATACCAGTGGCGATTGATGATAAAGTAGTGGCGATATTATATTTGGTGAAAAACAAAATTAAAGGTTTCAGTAAAAAAGATGAGAAAACATTGCGTCGATTTATGGTACATCTGGAACCTATTATTTCAAAAAGATTATCAGGGCATACTGGTCGTGATCAAATAGAACAATTTCAAATTCGTCAAAATAATTATATGATCAGTGTAATCGGGTCGCCAAAAATGCAGTATCTTACCATCTGTGAAGGGTATTATTTTGATTGTTGTATTTTAGGGGTTTCTAAGCAAATCAAATCCAATGATTTACTGGAATTAAAAGGAAGTCTTAAAATTTTGATGAAAATGAATGAAAACATATCTGATATTGCTCATTCAATTGAGAATTTGTTGGATATATCCCAGGGTCATGTTGACTATATATTTGTATTTTTGAATACGGAAAAAGATCAACTGGCAGTGATCAAATCCGGAAATCTCTTTTATGGAAATTCTTATGACGATATTAATGTCATAAATAAATCATGCAAAATAACTGAACATCCTCTGGGACAATGGGAAATATTGAAAAAAGATCAGGAAAAATTACTTGATTTATCACAATTTCAGAAATTTATCAGTGGGCATGAGAAACTATCCGAAACAGAATTATCTAATAATTTTCACTCCTTTTTTGGTAAGGATCTACCGCGAGAAGATTTCATACTGATACAGCGGGTATCAATGTAGATAATTGATGGATTTGGTGATATAGGTGAGGGGTTCTTTTTCAAGATTGAGGATGTAAGGATTTCCGATTTTTTTCCCTTCTGAGTTGGTTAAGATCTTGACCATTGGGCGGACTGGCCGGTTTTTATTTATGGACATCACCTGTGCGATCTGACCATTATTCAATAATACATGGCTGCCGACAGGATACATTGAAATGATATTGATAAAAGCTTTTAAAATTTTCGGATCAAAATCATTTTGATGTTCCTGGATTAATTTTTGTATCGCCGCCGGTGGCTTGTAACCAGGACGGTAATTTCTTTCATGAACCAGCGATTCAAATTTATCGGCAATCGATAATATTCTGGCAAAAGGGGTGATTTCTTCGCCTTTTAATCCGTTCGGATAGCCGGATCCATCCCATTTTTCATGTTCTTCCAGAATTGTTTTTATCAGAAATGGATATTTGGCGGATAAGTGTTGCAGTATTTCCGCGCCATAATTCGGGTGGTTTCTCAATTGATTACGTTCTTCCTCTGTGAATTTACCCGGTTTACTTAAGGTTACCGGACTTATTTTTAGCATTCCGACATCATGCAGCAGCGTTGTTAGTGCCAGCGCATAGAGTTGTTTTTTATTGAGATCAAGTCCATGACCCACTTTGACAGAAATTATCGATGTGTTAATCGAGTGAGATGAAAACCATTCGGTAGTACGCCCCGGATGAAGCGCTAAAATTAATAATTCGTCTTTTTCTAATATATATTTTACAAACTTTGGAATATAGGGAAGAAGATCATTGATATTTATTTTTTCATTATCGCTAATTTGTTGTTTGTAGGCTACCAGGATATTGGTAATCGTTTTGTAAAGTTTTTTGCTGATATGAACAGGGTCTGCAGGTTTGCTCTCCTTTTGGGACGGCTTTTCCAAATTAAGGCTTGTTTTTGTATCACTTTCTTCCACCGCCTTTTCTTCAGTAGCAGCCGGTTTTGGGTCCGCTTCAAGACGGGACTCTTGCAATGGTTTTTGATCGGGTGTCTTGGGAGTCTCTTTTTGATTTCGGTGAGAAATTTCTGATAGATCGCTTTTTTGAAGACTATTACGAATACTGGAAAGATTACTGAAAGTAGCCATTCCCCGGACATTTTTTTCATTTTTTTTATCTTCTTGGTAGGATTTGTGCGATCCCACAATATCTTTCATCCTTGACATATTATCCTTCCGAATTGATAATACTGATTATATGCTCTGATTCAAGTTTGGTTAATTTCTGGCCGAAACCTAATAATAAACTCAAATCGCAAATATTGTTTATTTTGCGGGGAATCCCCTGTGAATATTTATGAATTTCATGAATTGCTTCTGTCGTAAAGATTTGATCCCTGGCGCCGGCTTTAGATAATCTGTAATTGATATACTGCTCAGTATCATGGAGATCAAATCTGCGTAAATGATAGCGTACGGCTATGCGCTGTTCTAATTGTGGAATATCGGCGACAATATCTTTTAATTC
>CAYTLS010000121.1:0-6302 GCA_964438745.1 uncultured bacterium | reverse complement strand
TGGAAAATATACAAAATTCATTATTTAATTTCCGATCGATCTAAACGAAACCCAAACCATAGAATAGTTTAATCATGACATTAAAAAAATTATTTCTCTATATTTTCATATCATCAACTCTGGCTTTTTGCCAGTTTGGCAATTTAAAATTTAACAGCCTCACTATAAAAGATGGCCTTTCCTATAATGACATCAATGATATCATCCAGGATACAAGTGGTTATATCTGGATAGCCACTGAGAACGGCCTCAATCGTTACGATGGGTATAAACTGACTTCCTTTTTTGCCTCCGATGACACTCTGGATTTAAGCAATAATGCCATCGAAACGTTGACTCTGGATCATCATGGGCAGTTGTGGATTGGAACCTTTGGTGGCGGTTTTTATCGCTTTCAACCGCTCAATAATAAATTTATCAAATATGATAAATACCTTTATATCAGAGACATTACAGAAGATAGTTATGGTAATTTGTGGCTGGCAACTGACAGTGACGGGCTAATAAAATTTAATCCGGACAATCAAGAATACACTCAGTACAAAGTGGATCACGGAGATTATCAAAATACCATCAGTTATGATGACCTGGAGATATTAAAGTTTATCAATGATACAACGATGCTGATTGGCACAACGGTCGGCCTGGATCTATTTAATCTAAAGACGGAGGAATTTACAAATCTAACCCACTCTGAGGAATTGTTAATTAATGACATTGCAGTTGACAAAAATGGGAATATCTGGGTTGGAACAGCCACCAACGGCCTTTATATTTACTCAAATGATCTGACTTTAAAGACCCGCTACCATAAAGATAATTCCAGCCTGGCGGACAATGCCATCTATTCCTTATTGTCTGATGATGAAAAAAAAATATGGATCGGCACGGAAACAAAAGGACTTTACTTATACAATTATTCAAGCGGCAACTTTAGAAATTATGCAAATAGCCTGAGTGATATCTATAGTCTCAATCATAATTCAATTGACTGTCTTTATGACGATGGTAAAGGTACACTATGGGTTGGCACCTACAATGGCGGTATCAATTACGCTCAGAAAAGTTTCAAAAAATTCAAGCATTTTTATGCCAGCAATCCCCCCTACGGACTCAATAATAATGTCGTGACTTCTTTCCTGGAAACTGCGTCCGGGAAAATCTGGGTGGGAACCGACGGCGGCGGCATTAATATCTTTGATCCGGTCAGGGGAACGTTTAAATATCTGACCAGTGATTCGACTTCTCCATATATTTTATCCAGCGATTATGTCCTTCACCTCTATCAGGATTCACAAAACAATATTTGGGTTTCCAGTTATGATGGCGGGATAACCGTGATCAATGAAGAAGAACAAACCCTTCGCTATCTGTCTCATGATCAAATGGGAGACCGGATTTTGCCGGGTAATTTTGTTCGGCATGTTATTGAAGGGAGTAACAATACTATATGGATTGCCTGCACAGATGATGGACTTGTAAAATATTCATTGCAAACAAAACAAACAAAAATCTACCGGTTTGATCGGGATACACTTTCTGCCAGTGCATATAATTTTCTCTTAAATATTATGGAAGATTCACAAAAAAACCTCTGGATTGCCACGCTTTCCAGTGGATTGATCGTATTTGATCCCATTACTGAGAAATATACGAGGTATATAAATGATCCCAAGGATAAGACATCAATTTCGAGCAATTCTATTGCTGACTTCCTCGAAGATGACAATCATAACATCTGGATAGGAACCAGGAATGGTCTAAATGTTTTTGATCATAATACCGGGCATTTCAGACTGACAAAAAACCATGAAGATCTTCCCGCCAGCAATATCCTCTCAATGAAACCTGATGGCAATGGCCAATTATGGCTGGGAACCAGCAATGGTCTTTCAAAAATAAGACTCAGAAACGAAAATGTTAAAAATTATTATGAAAAAGACGGCCTGCAGAGTAATCAGTTTAATTTGAAGTCAACGCTAAGGGATAAAAAAGGCTATCTTTACTTTGGCGGTGTTTACGGGTTTAACAGGTTTAATCCTGATAGTATGCCGGTTAACCTGCACATCCCGAAAATAATCTTTTCCGATTTGATAATCTTTAATAAAACAATTGATTTTAAGAATCATCCCGATATCATTGCCCATCCAATTAATTTTGCCGACGAAATTAACCTGTCCTATAAAGATTACTTTTTTACCATAGAATTTACCGGTACCAATTATATCGAAAATCAAAATAACCGGTATATTTATAAATTACACGGCTTTGACAATCGGTGGAACCTGATCAGTCATCCGGGGAAAGCGGTTTACACCAATATTCCGCCGGGACAATACACCTTTGCAGTAAAGGCCTCCAATAACGATAATCGCTGGAACAAGGAAGCTAGATCAATAAAAATCAACATTCATCCTCCCTTTTGGGACACACTGGTGTTTAAAATTTTTGCGCTGGCGTTGATCCTCACATTGATTTATTTATATGTTATTCTCAGGACCCGGACAATTCGTAAACGAAATAAAATTTTAAAAGAAATAAATATCAAGTATTCCAGTGAAATCAAACGGCGTAGAGCGGCTGAACAATCCCTGCAAATAGCTGTCGATAAAGCCAATGAAGCAAACCGGCTAAAATCTGAATTTCTGGCCAATATCAGTCACGAAATCCGCACACCCTTAAATTCAGTAATTGGTTTTAGTGAATTATTAAAACAAATGTCGATGGATAAAATTCAAAATAAGTATATCCAGTCAATTAAATCAGCCGGAAAAACCCTACTGCAACTGATCAATGATATTCTGGATCTTTCCAAAATTGAAGCCGGTAAGATGAAAATTGAAATGGAACCGGTTAATGTCCGGGCGGTGATCGAAGAATTGCAGCTAATGTTCCACGCCAAAATAGAAGAAAAAAACCTCAAACTAAAGGTTGATATTGATGATCAGCTACCGGATATTTTTGAATTTGATGAAACACGGGTCAGACAGATCCTGATCAATTTGATCGGTAACGCAATAAAATTTACAGACCAGGGCAAAATTCAAATCAAACTCAAAGTATTCAACAAAACGAAAAACACCTTTGACGCAAAATTTTCTGTTGCTGATTCCGGCCGGGGAATAGAAGAAGACCAGTTGGATATCATTTTTCAATCCTTTCAGCAAAATAAATTTCAAAAACAGAATCAGTATGGAGGGACTGGCCTTGGATTGGCCATTACCAAACGACTGGTTGATATGATGGGAGGAACGATCCATGTTACAAGCAAAATCGGAAAAGGCTCTACTTTCTCGGTCATATTTGAAAATTTAAGAATTATTGAGACTGAGGCTTATGAAAACCAGGATAAGTTTTTTAATACCCGAAAAATTCATTTTCCCGGCAAGAGGATTTTAGTTGTAGAGGACATTGATTCCAATATTGAGATCATTACCCGGCTATTGGAAAAAATCGATATAACTGTTATTAGTGCTCAAAACGGAGAGGAAGCCCTGATATTACTGGAAAACACCCTACCGGATCTGGTTTTAATGGATATTAATATGCCGGTAATGGATGGCATTACCGCAACCTACAAAATCAGAAAGAGCGAAAGATTAAAAAACTTGCCGGTTGTCGCTCTTACTGCAACTGCTGATCAATCAACAAAAAACGAATTATCACAATTATTTGATTATGTTATCCATAAACCAATAGATAATTCCCTGCTCATCAGTGTTTTGTCAAAATTTCTAAGTTTTAAGGAAGTCAAAGAATCGGATGATGGTTATGTTGTTAAAAAGAATATCGACTGTTCTGCGGAGGAAATTCTGGCTGATAAAGCCCTAGTGGCTGAACTTTCGGCTAATTTTATAGATAAAGTACCGACTCTTCTCGACGAGATGTTGATCGATAATATTAAAAATTTTGCAGAAGACCTCAAAGATCTGGCGCTAAAACACAAGAACCATTGCTTATCAGCCTATGGGGAAAACCTTTTGGAAACAGCAGAATCTTTTGATATTGAAAAACTCCAGATCATGCTGCGTAAATTCATTGACACTTTTTCAGGCGCTGAGAAATAACCGGTTAGCGATTCATTTTTTGCCCATAATCCAACTGACTATCAGTTGTCAGCAGCGGAAAGCCCGGCACAACAACCGGATAAGGCGCATTTTTTTGAATGGCAAAAAGATCAATATTAGTTAATTCAATTTTATTAAACTGTTCCGTGTCTATCTTTACCTGCTGATCGTATTTTTGTTGCAGGCTGTCGATTAGTGGATTCAGATAGGTAGTGATCGCCGCCATGAAATTATCATCATTAAGGGTTTGGTCAAATCCCTGTCGGGACAAATATTTATTCTTATGATATTCGGCAATCAGATTATCCTGCCACATTTGCGTGTAATTTTGTACCATCTCTGTTTGGTCATAGTTCTTTTTATAGGCATCTTCAGTGATGTATTTATCCCTGATCAGGTCGGCAATTGCAAACCGGAACTGCCGTGGAAAATCTTGTGATGAAATATCCTTTTTTCTGAAAACCAGCGGATGCTTGTCCAATTCTTCCTGAAATTCAGCAACCGTCCATACTTCTCCATTCAATTCAAATAAAGGCGCGTCTTTTAAATTCTTAAACTGATTTTGCAGAGAATCAATTTCCTCAAAAGAGGCGTCAATCCCCCAGGTCTCACGATTTAATAATTTTCGTTTTTCTTCATGATTAATATTGTACAATTCACTGTAGAGCGTTGCCAGCCGAAAAAATGTATTGCGGTCAAAATCCAGTCGCTTGCCCTGCATCAGCTGACCAACATAGGCTTTGTATCGTTGGCCGGCATTTAAGTTAGTCAATTTATCTTTAACATCATTGTAGCGGGTTTTGATCTGGCTCTCTGACATCACTTTATGATCTGTCCAGGTCATCACTTTAAAGATAAGAACATCACCATTACCGGTTTTGACCGGCCCGTATATTTTTTCTTTATCCACATCATTTTTGTACAGCAGGTCATGGACCTGAGCACTTTCCGTTGTGTTATAATTAATTTCTTTGATTGGTGCATTTTGCTGGCCAGTTAACCGGGCGACACCTTCGGAAAAAGAAATGCTTTCCCCATTCAGCATAGTCAGAAATTCCCGGGCCATTTCCATTGAAGGCAAATTAATAAAAGCGACCTGGTACTTTCTGCCGGCACGCTGAAATACCTGGTTGATTTCCTGCTCATTAATATCAACTTTTTCCCTGGCGGTTTTATAGTAATGGACTTCCCGCATGGCCTGCTCTTTTCTTCCGGTCAAATAATTCGACAGATAGTCACTTTCCGCAACTAATGAATCGCCATCCAGTTCAAGCGCCATTAATTTTTCAGCGATCAGGGAGTTAAGAATTATTTTTTTATGAATGTTGTAATTGTCCCTGCAATAAGGCGGACGGATCGTATACTCAGCCCGCTTGATAAATTCATCCATACTGATCGTGCGGCCATTAATTTCTACCAGTGGTTTGGTAGTGGATTCTGTTTCTTTTTTAAACCAACTGCACGCCATAAAAAGCAATAAAATACTCAGCAAAACTATTTTTTTTATCATATTTGTACCCTGTTTCTTAGACTAATTTTATAGATTACATAAAATATACTGGCTGATAAAGTTAATGTCTGCATCGCTATATTTCAAATGATAAATATCCATCATCTATAGGAATGAATTATACCTTGTGGAATTAGACTGGTGATATTTATTTTGTATAAGTCAGGAAGATTCAGACTGCTATCTAAAAGATATAAAATGAATAGTTTGCAGGGCATTTATAGCAAAAATTGGTTAGAAAACTCAGGGAACTTCCGGCTTTTATTGCAAAGTAGCCTAAGGGTGCGAAATGGGTATTGTTAATATTTTTATAAATAATTCTGATTGATCCTTCATAATGTGAGATGTTTCACACCTTACCAGGCAAAACCACTATAAGTTTGCGGCGGAAATTATAACTAACGAATAAAAAAATGGAGAATTATTAACATGATGAAAGGAAAATATTTATTAAAAATATTTCTACTGCTTTTCCTGGCAAGTTCGCTGGGATATTCTGCCGCCAAAGGCAATGTTTCCGGCTATATTTATGACCGGGAAACCGGTGAACCGGTGGCCTATGCCAATGTCATTTTGAAAAACTCAAATTACGGCGCCGCGACCAATGTCCATGGTCGTTATTCGATTATTAATGTTGACCCCGGAGATTATGTCCTCTTTGTCAGTATGATCGGGTATAAAAAAATCGAAAAAGAAATCCATATCAACCCCTATGATGATCTGCG
>CAYTLS010000120.1:0-6309 GCA_964438745.1 uncultured bacterium | reverse complement strand
GGAACTGGTCGGGGTCATTCAGTGAAAGAAGTGATTGAAACCTGTAAAGAAGTAGGAGCTCATGCTCAAGCTACTGTAGTTTATACCACAAGCCCGGTTCATGATATTAAACAATATTTAAAGAAAGCTAAAGAACGCACCTCATATCCATGAATGTCTCCTTTTATGATTATTTGTTAAATTCCCAGACCTTTTTTCCCTTTTTAAAGACTTTCGGTACCGGTAATGCAGCTAAATGATAGGGAATTCCCTGATAATTGTCAAAATCCCATATCAAAAAATCGGCCTGTTTGCCTTTTGCCAGGCTGCCGACCTTGTCCGTAATTCGTAGCGATAAAGCCGCGTTGTAGGTAGCGGCCTGTAAACTTTCCAGCGGCAGTAATCCCAGTTTTAAGCAGGCCGTTGTGATCACAAATTGCATAGACATGGTCATGGAACTACCGGGATTGAAATCAGTTGCCAGGGCTACCGGCAGACCTTTGTCCCACATTCTACGCGCCGGAGCATATTTATCTTTGCCCAGGAAAAATGTGGTCGCCGGCAGGACAATAGGAACGACCTTGCCGGTGATCATAGCGTCAATACTATCATCTTCCGACGCAATCAAATGGTCAACGGAAAATGCGCCTAATTTTGCTGCCAGTTGCACACCGCCGATGGGCTTGAATTCATCGGCATGAATGCGAATACCGAGTCCCAGGCTCTTGGCCGGTTCCAGAATGCGCCGGGTTTCTTCCACATTGAAAACGCCTTCTTCACAGAAAACATCACAAAATTCCGCCAATCCTTCTTTAACAACCTTTGGCAGCATTTCGCCGACAATAATGTCGATATATGTCCCGTGGTCATCTTTGTACTCCTGTGGATATTCATGAGCGCCGAGAAACGTTGTATAAATATCCAGGTCATGCTCCTCTTTAAATTTTTTTAAAATGTGCAAAGAGCGGAGTTCACTTTCAGTAGAGAGTCCATATCCGCTTTTAGCCTCAATCGTGGTTGTTCCGAAACAGAAAAAACGATCAATATATTTTTTAACTTGCTGCTCAAGAATTTTGGGGTCTCCCTCACGCAATTGTTTGGCGCTGGCCTTGATTCCGCCGCCAGCCGCCGCGATTTCCATATAGTCTTTACCGGCTACCCGCATGGCGAATTCTTTTTCGCGGGTCTGGTAAAATACCGGATGGGTGTGGGGATCAACAAATCCCGGGGTTACCACATGCCCTTTAGCGTCGATAATTTCCATTTCCGGTGAAAATAAATCGGTACTGATTTCTGATACAATTCCATCATTGATAGCCATTTCAACATTTTTCAATACAACCATTTCTTTGGCTGTTTCGTCATAAGTCACCAGTTGTCCGATATTTTTTATGAGTTTTTTCATTCTCTTTTCCCTCCAGAAATATTATAGAAGGTAATTAATCACGATCCGATATTCAAGTAAATGTTTGAAAAGGAAAAATCTTTCTTGATATCCGGTTCTTTTATTTGTTAATTTTTTATAGATAAAAGATTAATTATTTTAATGTCTTTTAAAATACAAATACCAGGGAGAAAGAGATGAAACAAATAGTTGAATGTGTTCCAAACTTTAGTGAGGGACAAAACCGGGAGGTTTTGGATGCGATCGCCAATGCTGTCAGATCAGTGGAAGGCGCGCAATTGCTGGATGTTGATCCAGGTTACGCAACGAATCGTACGGTATTTACTTTTGTCGGTACGCCGAGCGCAATAAAAGAAGCGGCATTTCAGGCGATTAAGAGAGCCAGCCAATTAATCGATATGCGTGATCATAAGGGTGAACATGCCAGGATGGGCGCCTGTGATGTTTGCCCTTTTATTCCCGTATCCGGTGTTACAATAGAAGATTGTGTCAAAATTTCGAAAGAAGTTGGTCGGCGTGTTGCCGATGAACTGAAGATACCCATTTTTCTTTATGAACATTCGGCCAGTCATCCCGCCCGGAAAAATCTGGCCAATATTCGAAAAGGTGAGTATGAAGGAATGGCGGAGAAGTTGAAACAGCCCGAGTGGCAGCCTGATTTTGGGGATACTTTTAATCCGCAAGCAGGAGTAACAGCTATGGGATGCCGTGATTTTTTGATCGCTTATAATATCAATCTTAATACAAAAAATAAAAAAATTGCCCATGATATCGCCTTGAATATACGGGAAGACGGACGTATTCTGAGAGATGAAAAAGGCAATCCGCTGAAAGATGAAAATGGCGAATTCAAACGTGGCGAAACAGGCTTTACCGGTGTCAAAGCTGTTGGTTGGTACATTGACGAATATGGCAAGGCCCAGATTTCCATGAATATTACGAATTACAAAGAAGGGCCGATCCATAGAATTTTTGAATATGTTGAACAAGATGCTATCAATCATGGTGTCCGTGTTACCGGTAGCGAATTGGTGGGATTGATTCCCAAAGAGCCCTTGATCATGGCCGGCAAATATTTCCTATCCAAACAACATTTAAATGAAGAACAATATCTATCTGCCGGTATTGGTGAACGGGGGTTAATGAATATTGCTATAGATACTCTCGGGCTGCATGAATTGGGAGAATTTGACGTCAGAGAAAAAGTCATAGAGTATAAGTTGGAAAAAAAGGATCTGTTGCGAAAAATGTCGGTTACGGATTTTGTTGATGAACTTTCTTTTGATTCACCGGCACCGGGGGGAGGCAGTATTGCCGCTTTGTGTGGCGCTTTGTCAGCTGGATTGGCTGCAATGGTAGCCAATCTTACCACTAAAAAATTAACATTTAAAAAACTGTCTGATAAAAAGAAGGCGAAACGGGAAATTATGCTGCCACTGGCAGTGAAAGCCCAGGAAATCAAAGATAAATTATTAGTATTGATAGATACCGATACAGAATCCTTTGACAATCTAATGAGGGCTATGCAACTACCGAAAGATACTGAGGATGAAAAGTTAAAACGATTGAATGCAATAGAAGAGACTTCGCAACAGGCGACTTTAGTCCCGTTAGATACCATGAAATTGGCATGGGCAGCCATTAAATGTTCACAGACGGTGGTGGAGAAAGGACTGAAAAACGCGCGGTCTGATGCCGGTGTTGCGGCCCTTGCCGGATTAACAGCAGTGAAAGGGGCTTATATGAATGTTCTGATCAACCTGCAGGGAATCAATGATAAAGATTTCAAGGAGCGGGTTTACAAAGAAGCCCAGGAAATTCATCATAAAGCAACGATCATGGTCAAAGATATTGAAAATTCTATTATGAAATCCCTGTCTTAAAAATTGACAGAAATCCTCAACAAATTATGTGGGCAGGAGGTCTATTTTTACTTTTTAATGTTCATTGAATAAAGAGGTTGTATAATTAAGTCAATCGACTTATGTTGATGGGGTAAACACAGGGCGATTTTAATTTAAAAAAATGTGCGGGAATAATAAGAAAAAAATTCTTCTGGTCGAAGACGATGTATTGATCGCCGTAGATGAGAAGGTACGCATTGAAGAGCTCGGCTATTCACTTCATGTTCTCCATTCTGCAAGAGAAGCCATTGAATATCCTTTCAAAGAGAATGGGATTGAGCTGATTTTGATGGATATAGATCTAACGGATGAAATCAATGGGATTGAGGCCGCTCAAATAATTTTAACACATATTAATATACCCATCGTTTTTTTGACATCAAATTCTTCACTAGAACTGACCGAGCAGGCAGGAAAGGTTGCCGGCTATGGATATGTGCTGAAACAATCCAATCCATTTGTTTTAAAATCGACAATAGAAATGGCCCTGAAACTATTTGCGGCTCATCAGGAAAGCCGACAGAATGAGGAAATATTAAAAAAGAGAGAGCGGGACCTGAGTGAGAAAAATAAGCAAATGGTTTTTTTGCGGGATTTTGCACTAAATATTGCTACAGAAGATTTTGATAAAGACTTAAATGAATTTTTGTTAATCCAGTTGAAAAAAATAACCAGGGCCTCACTGGTCACTTTTTCTGAATACAATCAACAAAATAAAACCTTGAAAATCAGGAAAATTAAAACAAATAAAGCGATTTTAAACAGTGTTCTTGCCATTGCCAACAAGGATATTCTGGAGACAGAATCACCCGTTTCAGAAGAGATGTATATTGAAATTACAGAAAATTTAATTGGAAGTAGAGGGACTCTGACAGAGATGAGTTTCGGAGAGATTCCTCCCGCTGTGGATAGACTTTATCGTAAGATCAGCGGCGTCAACCGGTTTATTGGAATAGCCTATATACTGGATGGCCGTTTATACGGGACTAGTCTTATTGGGATTCATCGGGATAAACCTGACCCGTCTAAAGAAATGTTGAAGTCCTTTGCACACATTGCAGCCGTGGCTTTGCAAAATCAAAAAATTCAAAAACAATTATTCAAAAGTGAACAGAAATATAAAGAATTGGTCAATAATATAAATGATGTGATTTTTACAATAGATGAACAGGGTAATATTTTGTATATAACCGATGAAATCCTAAGGGTTACAGGGTTTAGTGCCCGGGAACTTACCGGGAGAAATTTTTCTGATTTTATCTATCAGGAGGATTTGCCGGGATTATTGCAACAATTCAAATCGACCATGGAAGGGGAGCGGAAACCCTATGATTTCCGGGTGGTTATCAAATCCGGTGCAGCCAAATGGGTACGGACTTCCAGTAAGCCTGTTGTTTTGGATAATGACCAAAAGGGATTAACAGGTCTGCTTAGTGATATTTCAACACGTAAATTAAATGAACAAAAAATTAAAGATTTTTTGACTGAGAAAGAGTTATTATTAAAAGAAGTTCACCATCGTATCAAAAACAATTTGAATATTATTGCAACAATGCTATCCATACAGGCGCGGGAATTTGAAGACCAGAGGATGCGAACTGCACTTGAAAGTATTGCATTCCGTGTCCAAAGCATGATCATTCTCTATGATAAATTGCATCAGTCGGCAAATTTTTTGAATTTTTCCCTTCAGGACTATTTACAAACCTTGATCAATGAAATGAAATCTGTTTATATGGATTTGAATGCTATCGAAATCAGCACTAATATAGAATCGGTTAAGGTTCCGGTTAAGCAGTTAACCTATTTAGGGATCATTATCAATGAGCTGATTAATAATTCACTTAAGCATGGATTTGAAAATAAATCTGCCGGAAAAATTTCAATCAGTACTAAAATCCATAGTGGACAACTCTATATTTGTTATCATGATAATGGGATTGGTTATTCTGAAAAGGTTGATGAAAAAAGCCATGGGTTTGGATTGAAATTGATACGTCTGCTGGTCAAACAGTTTCATGGCGAAATTAAAATAACCAGTGAAGCTGGAACAAAAGTCTGTTTTGATCTAATGATCAGCTGTTGATACTATAGTACTTCATTTTCACCGGTTGAATTTCTGGGGAGTATGACTGTAAACTTCGTCCACTGGCCATAGGATGATTCTACTTTTATATCACCATTATTTTTTTCCAGAATTCTGCGCACTATAGAGAGACCCAACCCTTCTCCATCAATATCCTGTTTGTTATGGACACGTTTAAATATTTCAAATATTTTTTCCTGATGCTCCGGTTTGATACCTATGCCATTATCCTTTATATAATAGTAACTCTTTTGGTCAGTGCCGCGACCCCGTATTTCTATCTTTCCGGGTCTTTCCGGGTGTAGAAATTTAAGTGAATTAGCAATTATATTTGAAAATAGTTGGTTAATCTGTTTTCGGTCAGCCATGCAGGGGGGGAGATTGCCTACCTTGAGATCAATATTATTTCGTTGGAGCCGGTATTCAAAAGTGCTCAGAATATTTTCAAACAATTCATTCATATCCAATAATTCAATATCCAGTTCCTGCCGGCCTAACCGTGATAATTGCAGCAAAGCTGACAGCAGTGACTCTATTTTGATGACAGAATTATTGATATATTGAAGAGATTCCGGAATGTCTTTCTTAATAATTTTATGTATTTTTCCTTTACAGTCCTGAATACTTTCTGCTCCCTCAATTTCATTCAGGATATTTTGAACGGAATAATGGAGCTCTTCACCAAACCCTTCAATATTAACAAGGGGCGAACGAAGATCATGGGAGGTCACGTAAATGATACGCTCCAGATCATGGTTTTTACGCTTTAGTTGGGCATTGAGTTTTTTGATGCCTTCCTGAGCTTTTATTTTTTCAGACGAATAATTTAGCGGTTTATAGTCAGTAACTGCGGCACAGTTTATGACAGCATCAGCACTTTTAATAAGTTTGCAGGCTAGTTCATGCATCTGATCAGCGCTATAAATATGGTGGAT
>CAYTLS010000119.1:0-6319 GCA_964438745.1 uncultured bacterium | reverse complement strand
TCTCCTGTCAATATATTTTAATCCATACAGCCGCGACATACCGGGATGTTTTTGTACCAGATAGGGAATATTGATTTTAGCGAATTCGTGCAAATTATTCAGCGCGCTGCTCAGACTGCGATAATGATCATGGACAGCATTCAGAGAATAAGAACAAAACAACCCTACCGGATATTGTTGATGAATACGATAAGCAAACTCCGTATCTTCTCCACCATAAACATTAATAGCTTCATCAAACATGCCGCATTCTTCTATAACTTCCCGTTTAATCGAGGAATTATTAAATAAAAAGACATTGTAGGGCAATGATGATTCAGGAGTATATTTTTTTGCCCCCCGTTTAGCCCGGTAAAGATACTTTTGGTATTTGTCACGCTTCAGGGTCTCAGCCGGAACAATTCCGCCAACCACACCGGCAACCTGACGATTATTATGAAAATTCACATGGTTTTCTATATAGTGATCCCCAACCACCATATCAGAATCGATAAATATTAAAATTTTTCCCAATGCGTTTTTTATGCCGGTATTTCTGGCCGCCGCCAGCCCCTTATTGGATTCATGGGAGAAAACACTGAAATTATGGTCATGTTTAAGATTGGTTAGAATATCCAGTGTGTTGTCAGTGGAACAATCATCAACAACGATGATCTCTGTTTTTTCTTTTGAGAAACTCTGGTTAAATAAAGATGCCAGCAGATTCCCGATAGTATGCTCAACATTGTAAGCAGGTATTATGACACTAACTCTTGGGTACATGCTATCCTTTGTGATTTAAACAATTTATAAAGGTTGAAACGACTTCATCTTCAGAATAATTTGCAAGTGTTTTGTGCCCTTCCTGAACAAATTTTTTTCTGAGGTCATCATTTTTCAGGAGTTGTTTTATTTTTTTGACAGCATCCTTTTTATCTTTGGGTTGAACCAGGAAGCCATTTTCATTATTTCTCATGAATTCCCGGACTCCTTTGTTCTTTACTGCCACAACAGCGCAACCGCAGGCCATCGCTTCCATCGGCGGTAGCCCCCAGCCTTCCCATTTGCTGGTACTCAGAAAAACCTTTGATTGATTATAGAGCCTGCGAAGTTCATCAATATCAGGTCGGATAATCAGATTTACCCACGGGGGAATTTTATGGAATGGTTCACGGGCGGCATAAACCGTTGCTGTTAATTCCGGGTTGCCTTTTTTTAACTGATCAAGCACGGCAAGGCCGAATTTTGCATTTTTAATCCCGGCAGGATGATAGAGCATCAAAATATCATTGGTTTTTTCGATAGTATCCACCTCATAGAATTCTTCAGGGTCGATACTGTTCCCCACCGGGCCGAGTGACTTTTGTCCCAGTTTGATCATCTCATCGAGAATCCATTTGGAAAGCGCGATTTTCTGCAATTTTAAATTATAGGTTTCCAAAACCTTATTAGGATTGGAAAAATAGGTTTCATAGCTCTGCAAAAAATAAAATTTTTCTCCCTTGCCGGACGAAAGTTGATTCACAGCTTTGGCCGTTTGCCAGCCAATGGCCACAATAGCATCTCCATCAGGAATATATTTTTCTGAAATTTCCTTGACCACAAGAGCATCGACGTCTGCTGCCGGTTCATAATACAGATCTTCAGGAACTTTATGTTTTTTATCAAGATAGGATTTGATCAGGACTATAGTTTTGTGGACAAATCCCAGATCCAGATTCATGGGATAAACCAGTGTGACCTTATATTTCTGCTTTGCAATTAATGTGGCCAGTCGGTTGACAATCTTAACTCCACCCATTGGAATCGTGATCATTCCAGGCAGGACAAAAGTAATTTTTTTCAAACTTGCACTCATATCAGGAATCTAATTCTTAGTGATTAAAATAAATAGTATAAAATATTGCTTTTAGCATTTTCCAAAAAATAAAAATATGCTTACTTTAAAACATGATAAATCCTAAGGAAAGATTATGAAAATTTCAATATTTAATGGTAGCCCCCGAAAAAATGGAAACTCGGCATATTTGTCCCAACTATTGGCAGAAAAAATCAAATCAGGCGATACCAGCGCCACCTACCTCATCGAAAAACAGGTCAAGCCCTGCGTGGATTGTCGCCGCTGCAAAAAAGGCGATCGGGTCTGCCCGGTAGATGATGACATGCAATTACTTTACAATCAAATGGATAGTGCCGACCTGTTGGTATTTGCAACCCCAATTTATTGGTTCGGCCCAACCGGTACCATGAAAACCTTTATTGATCGCTTCCGTCCCTATTTCGCCAATAAAAAACTGTCCGGCAAAAATGCTGCGGTTATCCTGACCGCCGGTTCCGGCAAAGGGGATTGTGATCTGACAGCAGAGATGTTTAAACGAATTTTTAATGCTTTGCAGATCACCTGCCTGGGAATTATCATGGCAGAAGCCTATGACAAAGATGATGCTAAGGTTAACAATCAGATTAAAGAAGAAGTGACAAGATTAGCCAACAGAATCAATATGATTCCGTGACATTATTTCCAGCGATAGATTTTAAAACTCCCCAATATCTGGGATGAAAAATAAAACAGCGGGTAAATCGCCCAGAGGAGAGGAAAGAAGGGCAACACGCGGTACTCTCTGAATATAATCGCACCGACGAGAGTTGGAGTTAACTCAGCAATAAACTTACCCCCCAGCAAAAGACTGAATAATGACCCGTTTCCGACTATCAATAAATAAGCCAGGACACCATGAAAGGCCAGCAACCAGCTGCCTAAGGTAAAAAAATCCCACCCGAGATCAAAGCCCTTGGAATTCCGGCGCAGTTGCTGGTGCCAATAGGTTTTCAGATCCGCGACCTCCATTGTATGCACAAAAGCAGATTCATCGGGATTATACCGAAAATCATAATCCGTTTCTGATTTTATCAATTTGGCCAGATAAAAATCATCCCCCGTATCCACGTGGCTGATCTTACTGAAACCACCCACTTCATTATATACTGATTTGCGAAAGGCGAAATTGCGGGCATTGGCATGAGTAGGATTATTAAAATACATGGAAGAAGCAGCCGTAACACCTTCTGACAGGGTATCAAATTGTTGATAAACCGATAGAAAATCAGGTCGGTTTTTGACCGGCGAGTACCCCTGAACCATGGCTGTATTTTTACCAAAATATGCTAGCATGGATTGTACCCAATTAGGCTGCACAATACAGTCCGCGTCAGTGGCAAGAATGATATCATATTTTGCTTGCTGAATACCAAAATCCAGCGCGCCTTTTTTCCCTTTGTAGCTCTCATTGGTTTTTTTATGAAAAAGGTAATGCCGGTTATCCTTTTGATTGCAAAAGGCCTGCATCAATGCGCCGGTGTCGTCACTGGAATCATCATTCACCAGCAAAATTTCATATCGGTTTTCCGGATAATCAATTTTGGCAAGGCTGGCAAGTAAAGGATTGATACGATGCGCTTCATTTCGTCCGCAAATTATAATAGAAGCCGTCAAATTGTTCTTTGATGAAAAGGTCTTTTTGGTACGAAGAAGACCATAAGCCATTACCAAAAAAATCAAATAATATCCAAAAGCAAAAATTAGTGGGATCATTAAAAATCCAGGTTAATCGCCGTATTGATAAACAGGTGCTGTTCACCACTCAGGTGTTGTGTCAATTCTAATTTCAAATAAGCGTCATTATAAATCTCATACCGGCATCTCGCAGTTATTCGTTCTGTGGTTTGAATGTCTCCCATTAACCATTTCGTAGCATTATCATAGACTTCGTCTCGCCATTCGTAACTAATGGTCGGATCACCACCATAATACTGATCATTTTCATCATAGCCATGCTTCAGATAGGTGTAGGTCAGAGAGAGTTTTGTCCGGCGGTTAAGATAGGTTCGGTTGGTAATTTCATAGAGCTGCGAATTCCCCGCGTAAGGAAATCCCAATGAAATACCATTGTTGGTATAATTATTAATAGAAAACTTATGGGTATAAGTCCAGGGCCTGATAAAAGAAACTTCCGCTGTCCAGTCAGTCGGTTTGCTGAGAATATGATGGGAATACCGGAGGCCTAGTTGCAATCCATGTTTATTGGCCCACCATTGATTAAACAATTCACCAAACCGCAATTCGTCAAGAAAAAAAGTCCCGTAAAAGGTGCTGTTGGGAATGATGTTGGTCTGAAAATCCAGGGCCAGCAAGGAATTATCACGGTTCATCAATGAGTGTTCTATCGACCAAAAAAAATTGATAGGAATCAGATAACCGGGTTCAATATTTCTGTCACCATAGATGATCATTTCTGTCAGACCAATCCTCGTATTACCGCCAAATAATGCCATTTCAAGGCGGTGTCCGGCAACATATTTTTCACGATTTCGGGTATCTAAATCAGCGCTATTGATGTTAGTGCTATCGTTCAATAAAGCGCCATGGATAAAGGAAAAGCGCAGTGCTTTATACTGATAATCCACGCCAAGATAAGAAAAAGGTGAAGCATAGCCAGACAAAATGAGGCTATTATTAACACTGGTGCCCCATCGAAGAGGCTGATGGTAAAGACCGACATTCAGATTGCTTTTATGGTACACCAGTGAGGAGTAAACATTGTCAAAAGTGAAACTGCCCCCCGGCTGCTGCATAGACCAGTTGCCAATTTCTTCCCTGGTCAAATCATTGAAATCGGAATTATTCTCCCGCTGATAGCGAAAAAAATTCACATGAAAAAATATATTTTCGCTCAGCCCACCATGTACCAAATATCGGTCGGAAAGCAATAAGCGTGAGTGTGCATTTTTCCATTGCTGCTCAACCCGTAAACCAATATCTCCCCACAAAAAAACCTCCCCGTTTTCATACGTAAAGAGATGAGCGGCTTCGGCCTTGTCGCTGCGGCTGAAGATATTAGAAGCAATCCGGGGAATGCCGCGTTCCGTAAACAGCGGTGCCAGCAGTCCATCATCATTAGGTTTTAGATTATCATGCTGCCTCTCTTTTAATTCCAACCGAAAATCCGACAAGTACTCATCCAGCAGGCTCTGGTCTGATTTCGACAGTAGCGACCGCGAATCATCAATTCTGTTTAATATGGAAGCGATCTTATTTCTGTTATAGGGGAAAATGGCGGAGTTGAGCTCGATCACCTGCTTGTTTTCCATCCGCTGCAGGAAATCATATACATCATCATTGATGTTCACCGGAATTTCCGCCGCGAACAATCCTTTTACAAGGATCAGCAAAAAGAATATTTTTTTCATTCAGTCTCTTTCTGGTCAAGGTTTACCGGATTGCGCAGCACTTTTTGAATTCCCCGGCCTAATTTTCCGATTTGCGCGCCATCCACCATGCGATGATCAAAAGTTCCGGTCAGTGGCAGTATCGAACGAATCACGATCTCACCATTAATAACCACCGGTTTCTCTTCCACTTTTCCCATGGCAATGACACCGGGAAGTTTACCGATTGGAAAAAGAGCTACCATTCCGGTCTTCAAGCCCAGGGTGCCAATATTTGTCAGCATAATACTGCCAAAGGGGGATTGCTGCTTTTTCATTCCCGGAACCGGAAATTCCATATCAAAGATCCACCAGGTGAAGAGTTTAAGCACCAACTTGCGAAAGGGCCATGGAACGCGGGCCATAATTTTAGTCATGGAATACAGTCCTTTTTCGTTACCTTCCCGTTTTGCCTGAAGTCGGTTGCTGACATAATCTGCAATTTCCGAAACAGTCTTCTTTTGCACTTCCGGAATGATCATGCCGGTCTGTCCACTCCCTCCTTTTTTCAGAATACTCATAAAAACATCGGCATTCTCACGGTAGACGATTTTCCCCCTCGGCACATAGCAATTAACTTCCGGCGCATATTGATGACGTGCCTGTCCAACGGCCTTGACAATAAAATGAGTGACTGTAATTCGAACACCGTCACGACGCTTTTGTTTAATATATTGCATCATGTCGGTTACATCGACTTCATAGGTTCCATATACTTTGCCTTCGCTGGGTGCACCATAAATTGCAATTGAAAGTTTACGCCAGGGTGAAGTAGGACGATTTTCCATATTAAATCCCTTCCTTTCGCTGATTAATATTCTGTATAAAATAAATATTTTATTAACTAAAATTAAGCAATTTTTCAAAATTGAAAATTTAAGGGATTGATAATTCAACAGGATAAGTGGTTTTAAAAAGGAAAAATTTAAGTAAGTAAAATTTTTCCTTGCATTAAAATTAGAAATTTAATAAAATAGCCTGCTTTCAAAATGACGAAGACGATCAAGCAAATGAGTGCATAGCTCAATTGGTAGAGCAACGCCCTTTTAAGGCGTGGGTCGTGGGTTCGATTCCT
>CAYTLS010000118.1:0-6329 GCA_964438745.1 uncultured bacterium | reverse complement strand
TAAAGCCAGTAAAAATAATGCCCCCGCACCCCTGGCGATTAAGTTGCTCTATGTCGTCAGTGCAACTACCACTTTATGGGGAACAATTACCGGTAACTGGTTTGGATCTTCATCCATTGCCAGTTTAGATTTTATTAAAGCGCTTACGATTCCACAAATCGCTTCTTTTCCGGAAGTATTCAACAATCCTGATGTGACAGCACAGGCGTCGCAAAACAGGATCATGTTTATCTGTTTTGTGCTGGCCTTAGTGCAATTGGGTTTGGCCAATATTATGAATTTTATCAATGATCTGCCCGGTCTGAAAAGCCTCGGTCACCTGGGATGGTTTTCCCTGACCGCCGGCCTCTTTTTCCTGGTACTCAATTTAGTGTTGAATATGGCTATGCCCGGATTTGCGCTCTATCTGATCGTTGGCGGATTGTTGATGGTTGTGGTTTTTGGCAATCAGGAAAAAGGAAAAAGTTTTGTCAAAGGGTTGACTGCCGGACTGGGCGGTGCCTTTACGACTTTCCTCGATTCCATTAGCGTATTTTCAAATATTATTTCATATATCAGGCTTTTTGCCGTGGGTATGGCGTCCGTTGCCATTGCCTCAAGTTTTAATAATATCGCTGCTCCCTTATTAAGTGGATTTACTTTTCCAGCGGGGTTGCTGGTACTCATGATCGGACACGGATTGAATATCGTTATGGGTATGCTGTCGGTTGTTGTTCATGGTATACGACTGAATGTGTTGGAGTTTTCCGGCCAGCTGGGGATTGAGTGGAGTGGATACAAATATAAACCGTTTAAAGAGAAAAAATAAAGGAGAATTTAATATGGATATTGGATTAATAGGACCGGCCGCAGCATTGGGATTAGCCGCAGTTGGCTCTGCACTGGGTACAGGTATTGCTTCACAAGCCGCCGTCGGTGGATGGAAAAAATGTTTTGCAAACAATAAGCCGGCCCCTTTTATGCTGGTTGCTTTTTCCGGAGCGCCATTGACTCAGACAATTTACGGATTTTTATTAATGCTATTTATCAGTGGTAGTGAAGTCGGTGCCCTGGCTGCTGCCGCTGCCGGTGTATTTGGTGGAACAGCTATGGGTTTTTCTGCATATATGCAGGGAAAAGCCGCTGCCAGATCCGCTGACGCCTTAGCCGAAACCGGAAAAGGGACGGCACAGTATTTCATGGTGATTGGTATTGTAGAAACCGTTGCGTTATTCGTAATGGTATTCCTGCTGCTGATGTTGTAAAAATTCTGTAGTGTTAATCAGACGGAAAAATTAAAAAGCAGAATGCTCATGTGGGCATTCTGCTTTTATTATATGAAATAGCCTAAACTGTGAATAGTATTGAGATCAGGTCTCTTTTTTCTTATCCTTACCATATTTTTTTTCGTAATATTCAGGGTAGAGATCCTTCAGGCAATCCGGGCAAATACTATGGGTAAACTTTGCATCCGTTTTTTTGGAAATATATTTTTCTACCGATTGCCAGTAGCCTTCGTCATCCCTGACTTTTTTGCATTTCGCGCAGATTGGCAGTAATCCTTTGAGGGTTTTTACTTCATCCAGTGCCTGGCGCAATTTTTTAATGGTTTGTTGCAACGTAATATGCGTTTTTACGCGAGCCAGCAATTCGTGAGAATTAAACGGTTTGGTGATATAATCAACGGCCCCGATTTTGAAACCATCTATAATATCATCGGCATTTCCCCGGGCGGTTAAAAATATAACCGGAATATCCTTGGTTTGATCATATTTTTTCAGGCGTTTACAGCTTTCGATACCATCCATAACAGGCATCATAATGTCCAGTAAAATAAGATCCGGTCGAATATTCATGGCAACTTGTAGCCCTTCTTTTCCGTCGGTAGCAATAGCCAATTCGTAGCCTTCATTTTTAAGAACTCGTCCTAATACCTGAATATTGGTTGGTGAATCCTCGACAATTAGTATGGTTGGTTTCTTCATTTGCTTGTTCTTTTTCCTAATTTATTGGTTTATCGCTAATAAAGGAATTTATTTTTTTTATAATTGTGGGAAATTCCTTTAGCAGCTGTTTAATAGTATGTATCTCAAAGTTGTCAATCGCTTTTCGCAACTCTTTTGTCCAGTCATTCAATATCCAGATATTATTTGTTTCACCGACAGCTGCAACATCATCACATAATTCTTCAATATTACTAATGATCAGGTTTTCCTGATATTCGGCACATTTTGGTAAAAATTCAACCGTCAGAAAAGTTGACATGCGCTTGATCCGTTCTTTGGGCATGGATTTCGGCAGAATGTTTTTGGGAGCTTTCCGCTGCCTCGGCATCTCTGTTTTATAGTCAATTAAGGCGGCCATTGTTTTTAACAAGATTTCTTTGTTGATTGGTTTATAGACTGTCAGGCAGGTCTCCCTGTTGGATAGCTTTTGGGTCAGTGAGTCGATATTAGAGGTTAAAATAATCACGGGGATATTTTCTGTTTTCAATAACGAATCAAAGGTGGAAAAATCATCCATTTTTTTCAATAAGCTCTGATTAATAATAAGTAGACTGGGGCTTTGGTTTTCTAAAGAGGTTATCAACAGTTTAGCTGAACCAATCTCATTTATTGTAATATCAAAATCAGCGAGGATGTTTTTCACCAGCAGCCGATTGAATTTTGTGTGGTCAGCGATGATGATCGTTTTGTTTGAAAAGGATAATTTTGAAATATCAATATGTTCCAGTTCGACTTTTTTGATCTCGGCTTTATGATTGACGCGACTAATGTGCGGCAACTTTACTAAAAATTTTGTTCCTTCACCCGGTGTGGAGACCATCTTTAGTTCGCCGGATAAGAGGGAAATAGATTTTTTTACAATTGATAACCCAAGACCGGTACCCCCGTAAGTGGCATGGGACTGGTTATCCTGTTGGGAAAAAGGATGAAATATTTTCTTTTGTTGGTTTTCGGGAATTCCGGGGCCGGTATCAACAACTTTAATAAAAATATCAACAAAGTCATTATCAATATTCTCACTTTCGGCAGTCACCGTGATCCGGCCTTTTTCTGTAAATTTCACGGCGTTATCAAGCAGATTACGGACAATTTGACTGAGTAATTGCTGATCCAGTTCTATGTAACTGGGGAAGTCGGCGGCGATTTTCAGGTTGAATTCGATCCCTTTCTGCTCTGATAAACCCCGGTAGACCTGGGCCAGGTTATCAAGAAATTGATGCGTCTTTATTTCGCTATTGTTGATTTCGCGCTTACCTGATTCCAATTTTGAATAATCAAGAATATTATTGATAATTTCTAAAAGTGTGTTGCCGCTTTTAATGATTGAATTTAAGAAATTAAGATGTTGCTGCTCCTCCAATTCGTTGGATAAAATTCCGGCAAATCCCATGATCGCATTGAGCGGTGTTCGTATTTCATGACTGATATTGGCAATAAAAGATGATTTGGAATTATTGGCATTACTGACTTCTGCGGCCAGCTTCTGTGCGTTTTTCACGGATTTTTTCAGATCCAGATTGGTCGCTTCGATTCTGTTCTTTTCCTTTTGCAGCTGATATTCTTTTTGTTTGAATCCGGTGATATTCTGTATGTAGGCGACGGTGCTATTTTTTGCAATGGGAGAGATATCCCACTTGCAAATGATCTGTTTGGTTTGCCGTTTACAATTTACTATTACCTGCTGCGACTGTTGTGTGCCGGTCGCCAGATCAATTTTTTCTTTGAGAAAATCGAGACTTTGCGAGGGCACAAAATCCGCTAATTGCGGCGCTTTTTTCGCTTCAATCTGAAACAATAGTTGCGCTGTTTTGTTAAGTCGTATAATTGCTAATTTTGGATTGAGATAAATGATTCCAAGGGGATTTTTATCAAAGAGGGCGTGCAGGTCAAGCTCCGGATGCGGGCCGGATTTAACAGTTTTAAGATCAGTAAGCGTAAGAAGCCTTCCCGGGTGTTTGTGATTAATTTTAGCAATAGTCAGCAATATCCGGTGAAAATGCCCATTGCTCTTTTTGATATATACCACAGCGGCGCCGCTATCCTTTAATAAATCCTGGATCTCTACAGGATTCCTGTGATCATAGAAAAAGAGTTTGTTGTCAAAAATTTTATTTAAACGGGGGAGTTTGTAACCGGTGAAGCTTTGAAACGCCGGGTTGATCTCAACAGGTATATTCTTCTCTACCAGAATAAGTGGCAGGGTTAAATGTTTATATTCTTTTTCCATAATATTTAGAAAATGTAAAACTCTTTCGCCTTAATTTTGTAAAATTATTAATTAAATCGAGGATTATCAATTTTTCCTCTGAAAAATGGCGGAATAATCCGTCATAATATCAAGAGGTGTGCCAATTACCGGCGGAAAATTCTATAGCCGATTCAAATTTTCAAGTATTTTACCGTTTCTTTATTTGTATTTGCAAGCCTAATTGCTTGACATTAGTAAATTTTATATCTAATATTTCACGCGAATTTTTTTAATAGGAAACCATTAATGAATATTTTAATATCTTCTAAAAATAAAGATAAAATTAAAGAAATAAAAAAGATTTTCGATAATAAAAGTGTAAACTTATTGACATTAGAGTCTTATCCCGAAGCGCCGAATGTCATAGAAGACGGGAACAGTTTGCTGGAGAATGCATATAAAAAGGCGAAAATATTGTATGAATTCACAGGAATCCCTACAATTGCCGATGATACCGGTCTGGAGGTTGACGCTTTGAATGGCGCACCCGGAATTTATTCCGCCAGATACGCCGGTGAAAATGTGACCTATGAGGATAATGTCAATAAATTGCTTAATGAAATGAGAAATGTGCCGGTAGAAAAACGAACTGCTCGTTTTAAAACCGTGGCCGTCTATTACTCCGGAACCCTTGATTTTTATGAAGAAGGTTCCGTGGAAGGGTCAATCCTGACGGCGCGTAAAGGAGTGGGTGGATTTGGATATGATCCGGTCTTTTATGTAGAAACCTTAAACAAGAGTTTTGCTGAAATGAACAGTCGTGAAAAAAATAAAATAAGCCATCGCGGTATTGCTTTCAAACAATTACATACCACCTTCATAAACAAGGTATTAATTAAACAATGAGGTGTCACTCTTAAACATTGATACAGATTTTTTGAATTAATTTTTAAATATTAACCAGAATTTTTAAGGGTGATCATAGTTTGCATCGACAAATACAATTGCGAATTGCAATATTTTTATTTGGTTTAATTAATATTGTTTTTGCTCAAAATCAGGATACAACAGGCGTTACATTTCCAATCCAGTATAATTGGTTAGAGAATCGGTATACCCCGATCGAGATATTTCAACGTAAAGGGTTAAATCTGGTCTCAGAAAATTATGCAGCATCCAACAGAGGTTTGTTTGATCTGAATCTGCAGGGAATGAAAGAAGAAACCTATGTTGATTCCTCCGGAAATGTGATCTATTTTTCTACAAAATTGGATAATCGCGATCTCTACTGGCCGGTTGCCATGGACCTCCAGGAATATTATCACCGGAAAAAATATACCAATATGCGGGAAAATATTCGACAGATGGGAATAGAGAATACCCGTAAGACAGCCGGTGCCGGTGGTAACCGCTCGTTGGAATTGATCGGCGCTGAGATTGCCGGACAAAAAGTGGCGCTGCGGGTTTCCGGAAACATAAATATTTCCGGACAGATGAACAATCGTCAACGCAGTATGGTGGCCACCAATATTCAGGATGGGAAAACCTCGGATTTTAAGATCGATCAGAAAATGCGCTTTAATATTGAAGGAACCATCGGCGACCGCATCAGTATTCTGGTGGATCAGGATAGTGAGCGTACTTTTGATTTTGAAAATAATATGCGCATCCACTACACCGGCAAAGAAGACGAAATTGTTCAGAATGTCAGCGCCGGGAACATCTCCCTGGCACTGCCGGGAACCAAATATGTGACCTTTTCCAGTAAAAACAGCGGCCTTTTCGGTATCAAAGCCGATATGAAATTTGGACCAATCAACCTGACTACCATCGCCAGTGTGGAAAAAGGTGAAAAACAAAAGATGAGTTGGGAAGGCGGTGCCCAGAAAACTGAGATCGACATTCCTGAATATCAATACGTACGGGATAAATATTTTTATCTTGACATGGATTTCCGCGACCGACATTGGGACGGATTTATTGAGTCCGGCCTCTTTCAGCCAACCAATGAGGTTGTGAAAGACCTGGAACTGTATAAATCAGTACCTTATGAATCCCCCAGTTCTGTCGAGGGCATCGCTTATGTTGATCCCAATAATCCGGAAGATTATGAGTCCGATAATAAAACCGGTTATTTTGAACGGTTGGTGGAAGGG
>CAYTLS010000117.1:2501-6332 GCA_964438745.1 uncultured bacterium | reverse complement strand
GACGCCGACCAAGAAGCCGCTCAAGCTGAAGCTAAAGAATTAAAAAAACTTCATCCCCATGTGGTCAAACTCGCAAAGATTATGGCTCAAAAAATATTGAACGCGGAACTAAAAAACGAAGATCTTTACAATGATATTTTAATGGAACAGATCAGCCGGATTCTGCATGAATTAATGGATCAGGAAATTATTACAATACATGTTTCATCGCAGCAAATCGATTGGATCATGACCAAGGATTTGGAAAAAGAATTTCATTTACCCGGCAGTATTAAAATTAAGTTTTATGAAGATAGAAATCTGAAATCCGGTGAATGCATTCTGGAATCAACAAATCTATTGGTTGAAGGCAAGTTTGCGCAACAATTAGATAATATTGAATCACAATTATTAAATAGTTAATATGAATTTTTTTCTGAATGATATAAAAGCCTATTATGAGCAAATTCCCTTAATGGAAACCGATAAAATTATTGGAAAAGTCACAAAAGTGGTGGGACTGATAATCGAAGCGACTTTGCCGGATGCGACTCTGGGAGAGTTGTGCGAAATTTACAAACGTGACGGCAAATTTGTTCGTGCTGAAGTCGTCGGTTTCAGAGAAAATAAAATTCTTCTGATCCCCCTGGATGAAACGGTTGGCATATCCCCTGGCAGCAAAGTAATTAAAAGCCGAAAGCCACTGTCAACGATGGCGGGACGGGAATTATTGGGCCGTGTGATAGATGGATTTGGTAATCCGATCGATGGCAAAGGACCGATTACCACCAAACATAAAGTTCCTGTTTATAATAATCCTCCCGGTCCCATGGAAAGAGCGCGAATTAATGCTCCCCTGACAACAGGAATTCGGGCTATTGATGGAATGATTACAATCGGACATGGACAGCGAGTGGGAATTTTTGCCGGCAGCGGTGTCGGTAAAAGTGTAACCCTGGGTATGATCGCTAAATATACAAATGCTGAGATTAATGTAATCGGCCTGATCGGTGAACGTGGCCGTGAGGTAAAGGAATTTATCGAGCGGGATCTTGGTGAAGAGGGGTTGAAAAGATCTGTGGTTGTTGTCGCTACTTCAGACCAGGCGGCAATGGTACGGGTAAAAGCCTCCTTTATGACCACTGCAATTGCTGAATATTTTCGGGATCAGGGTAAGAATGTCATGCTGATGATGGATTCCCTGACACGCTTTGCCATGGCTCAGCGGGAAATCGGTCTCGCGGCAGGTGAACCACCGGCGACTAAAGGGTATACCCCATCGGTTTTTGCAGCCTTACCACGATTATTGGAACGTGCCGGAACTTCTGCCAAAGGAACCATTACCGGTCTCTACACAGTCCTGGTTGAAAGTGATGATATGGATGAACCCATCAGTGATGCCGCGCGGTCGATTTTGGATGGTCATATCGTTCTTTCACGTCGGCTGGCCAATCGTGGCCATTATCCGGCGATAGATGTATTGGAAAGTGTCTCCCGTTTGAAAAATGAAGTAACTGAAAAAGAACACCGCCAAAATTCTATCAAATTACTGGAAATTTTATCAAACTATTATGAATCGGAAGATTTGATCAACATTGGCGCCTACCAGCAGGGAACCAACCCGAAAATTGACGAAGCCTTGCAAAAGATTGATCCGATTAATAATTTTTTGCAGCAGGATATGAATGAATCCTGTGATATGGAAACAACCAAGCAGGGAATAGAACAATTGACACAGGGATAATCTATGCCGAAAAAATTCAAATTTTCGCTGGAAAACATTTTGCATTACAGAAAAAATTTACAGGATGATAAAACCCTGAAATTGCATAATAAAAAAGTTGAATTGGATCATGAACAAACAAAATTACAAAACATCAAAACCCTGAAAGAACAAACCCTGACAGAAGCGAAAATAGCTAACCAAAGCGATCGAATGAATATCTTGCACCGCAAAATTTATGATGGATATGTTGAACAAATTAATGAATCAATGAAGCAACAGCATCAACGGGTAGATCATACCCATGGCAGGGTTATGCAGGCCACGGAAGAATTGAATGAAGAGACAAAAAGACGAAAAATTTTAGAAAAATTGAAAGAGCGTCAATTAGAATTGTTTAAGAAAGATCTCCGCCGCAAAGAAGAAAAGGATAATAGTGAGATCGCATTGAGAAAAATAAATTCTAACAGACATTGATATGAAAAAAATTATTTTATTAGTTGTCGGTGGATTACTTCTTTTCCTGCTTCTTGTTGGGCTGGTCTTTGGCATGCTCAGTTTGATGGAAGGATTGGCTAAGCCAAAAATTGTTCCTGTTAATAGTGGGCCGGTAGAAGAGGACAATTCCATTTTAGGGGTATTGCTTTCTGAAAAACAATCCATTATTGATTCTTTACAACATTTAAATCAAGAACAATTGATGGCCCGGGACTCACTAAATACTGACATTGATAGTCTAACCAGTCTTGTTCAGGAACAGCGGAAACAGGTCATCGCCGACAGCCTGAAGATGGAAAAACTACAGGAGGATATTGCTCAGGCAAGCCAACAGGAAGGGGAGGCCGCCGGCCGCAGCACAGAACAAATAAAACAAATGGCGAAAACTTATGAGAGTATGAAAGTCAGTGAGATTAAACCTATATTTTCACAACTTGATGACGAAACAATTATTGCTCTTTATAATAATATGAGTTCCAGAAAACGGCCCATGGTGTTAAAAGCTTTGAGTACTGACCGGGCTGCAAAAATCACTAAAAAAATAATTAAATAACCAATCATGGAAAAAAATTCCACAAACAGTAATAAAATTCCGATAATAAATAATAAAATTGTATAAAATTTAATAAACTACAATAATCCCTTCCGAAAATATTTAATCTAATCACCTGTAAAACAATCAATTATCCTTAAACAATAAAAATTATTTTATTTATGGCAATCGATTTGCGTATAGTCAAAACCAGAAAAAAGGAGAATTTAAAATAATGGACTTTACTTTAGACGAATTAAAATCAGCCATGTTAATCCAGACCAAAAAAAATGATATTGTAGCGAACAATCTGGCGAACGTGAATACCATTGGTTTCAAAAAAGACTATACATTTTTTGATGCTTATGAGAAGAAGATGGCAAAAGTAAATAATCTATCCATTCAAACAGTGAAGGATTTCTCCCAGGGTGAATTTGAAGAGACCAATAATCCTTTGGATTTTGCACTTTCCGGTGATGGATTTTTTAATATCGAAGCGGAGGGTGAAACGGTTTACACCAGAAACGGACATTTCGAATTGAATGATGAAGGCTATCTGGTAGATAATGAAAACAATTATGTGCTCGGTGAGCAGGGAAGAATCAATCTTCAAACAAATTTTGAAACCATCAGCAATATATTCGTTGGTGGCAATGGTGAAATTTATGTGAATAACGTGCAGGCCGGAAAATTTAAATTATCCAGTTTTAATGACAGTACACAGGTAGAAAGATTGTCCGGCAGTGTTTTCAGGGTAAAGAATCCCGATAGCATTACTGAGCAGGAAAGTTCTGCCGTTGTCATGCAGGGAAGAATAGAACAATCCAATGTAAACCCAGTCAAAGAGATGGTAAACCTGATTGAGTTACAGCGTGGTTTTGAGAGTTCACAGCGAACAATTAAAATCCTTGACGATGCTTTAGGTAAGGCATCGAGTCAAATCAGCAGAGTATAGTAGGACAAAGGAGTAATATATATGATACGTTCATTAAGAACAGCGGCCCTGGGAATGTCAGCCCAGCAATTAAAAGTTGACACCATTTCCAATAATTTGGCCAATGTGAATACTGTATCCTTTAAAAAGAGCAGGGCTGAATTT
>CAYTLS010000117.1:0-2491 GCA_964438745.1 uncultured bacterium | reverse complement strand
ATTTGGCCAATGTGAATACCACCGGTTATAAAAAATCAGATGTGCAATTTCAGGATCTGATGTATCAGAAGATTCAATCCGGTAACGTGGATCAGCGGAACAACAAAGAAAAGCCCGGATCCATTCAGGTCGGTCACGGTAATAAACCGGTGGCTTCTTTTCGATCATTTACAAAGGGAAACCTGGAAGAAACCGGCAATCCGCTTGACCTCGCCATTAATGGCCGTGGATTTATGCAGGTAATGAAACCGGATGGCACCATTGGATTTACACGGGATGGTTCGCTTCGTCTGGACAGCACCGGGAACCTGGTGACTGCATCCGGCCTTTCCGTTTATCCGGAAATAACTATTCCTGATAATGCTGAAAGCATCAATATCAGCGAAGACGGTATCATCTCTATTAAATATCCTGATGAAATTCAACCGGAAGAGATTGGACAGGTTGAATTGGCAACTTTTATTAATCCGGCCGGTTTGGAATCTGTCGGCGGCAACTTGTTTGATAAAACAGCTGCTTCAGGTGAGCCCATTTTTTCTATGCCCGGTGAAGAAGGCGTAGGAACAGTGGTACAATCCTATCTTGAAAAATCCAATGTGGATGTAGTCAAGGAAATGGTAGGACTGATTGTCGCTCAGCGCGCTTATGAAATCAACTCCAAGGCCATCAAAACCTCCGACGAATTACTGGCCATGACCAATAATTTAAAACGATAAAACCATGAAACGATTGATAACCATAGTATTAATATTTGTCCTGTCACTCTTCGCAGAGAGTAATGATTCTCATCGAATAGTAAAAAACTTTCTGATCGATACAATGGCAGAAAAATACGATGTTGCACAATCCGATGTAGATATGAATCTCTACCATCTGCCGGAATTGAACCTGAATAATACAGAACTGCAAATTGTTAATCAAAGCAGAGACCTTGAGGTTGGTTATAGTCGTCTCAAATTGCATCTCTTGAAAAATGGCCGGGTCCAGAGTGAAATCCGGTTTACCCTTAATGCTAAAATTGAAATATTAACACCGGTGTTGACGCGGGATGTGAAATTTGGCGATGTCATCAGGCCCGCTGATTTAAAACTGGAGAAACGCGTTATTACTAATAACTATGATAAATATTTGCGCGACACCAATATCCCGGACAATATGATCACAAAAGCAATTCTTCGTAAAGGGTCTGTGCTTATGAAAAATGACCTGCGTACAAAACCGGTAATTGACCGTGGACAGGATGTTGCATTGAAGGTTAGAAGCGGTAATATCCTCATTGAGATGAATGGAATTGCCAAAGAAGAAGGCAGCCGGGGAGAAAAAATTCGTGTTTATAACCGGGAAACCCGCAAACATTATTTTGGAATAGTTGAATCGCCACAAACCGTGGTAATAAATATTGAGTAAGAAAATGAAAAAAATAAGCATTATTTCAGTGATATTAATTTTAAGCTTTTCAAGTCTGTCCGCACAGATTTTTGAAGGGATGAGAAATTCAATGTTCTCGGATATAAAAGCCCACAATATCGGCGATGTAATTACAGTCATTATTGTTGAACAGACAAAAGCCGAACAAAATTCCAAAACTGAAAACTCAAGCCAGTCATCGATGAGCGCGGAAGGCAAATCATCTGGAAATATTATGTCCTTTTTGCCGCTTTTTGGTACCAGCAGCACAATCAAAAATGAGCATGATGGTCAGGAAGGCACCGAGCAAAATGAAAAACTTGTGGGTAAGATCACCGCCACGATCAAGAATCGCTTCGATAGCGGTATTTTGGAAATTGAAGGCCGCCGTATGCTGGAGGTCAACGGGGAAAAGAATTTAATGCAGGTCAAAGGTATGGTTCGCCCGAAAGATATTCTGACGAATAACACTGTTTATTCCTACAATATCGCCAATGCGGAAATATCTTACCAAAAAGGAAATTTACATAAGAGGTTTATCAAACCCGGTGCAATACAGCAATTATTAACTGTTGGAATAGGGGCCGGTTTAATGGCTCTGGCCTATATAGGATTTTTTGCATAATGAAGAAATTAATACTGATATCAATTATTTTATTTATGAACTTTACTTTATTTGGTCAGGTTCGGATCAAAGATATTGTGAGTATGGAAAATGCCACTTCCAAATCACTGGTTGGCTACGGGCTGGTAACCGGTCTTGACGGATCCGGCGACAGAGCCAGTCGCAATTACGGCTCGGTATTTACTGTACAAACTATTACCAATATGTTGGAACGCTTCGGCATCACCGTGCCACGGGAAAATCTGCGCACACGTAATGTAGCTGCGGTAATGGTAACGGCTAATGCACCGGCTTTTGGACGTATCGGTTCGCGATTTGATGTGACTGTCAGTTCTTTGGGCGATGCTACCAGTCTGGAAGGTGGAATTTTATTAATGGCACCCCTGCTGGCCAGTGACGGACAACAATATGCAATGGCCCAGGGACCGCTATCTGTTGGCGGGTTCAATATCGAAACCT
>CAYTLS010000116.1:0-6342 GCA_964438745.1 uncultured bacterium | reverse complement strand
TAAAACTATTTCTTTCTGTAAAATCTAAATGAATCTCGAAGCTATAATAAATCCTAGTTATCTCAAAAATAATCACCCCCATTTGAAAAAACAAAACCACTTAATACAAGAGTTCTAGACTTTTCTTGTTTGAAATTTTTTTCTGTGGTTTCTAATTCTTTTTTATGCCAAGCTAAATAACTTTTTTCATTAACATTTAATGGCTTATTATTACCTAACCTGCATAATTCATAAACTATAATTTTAGTAGAATTATTTTAAATATTGTTGGAATATTAGAAGAAGAACAGCCGGTTATACCAAAAAACTTGAAAGAATTGTACAAAAAGTTTCAGCCACAGTCTGCATTCGTTAAATTTTTCAAGATTCATGAGGGTAAATCAACAAATTTAACACTCCTGTCCAACTCTTTTGCATTGAAGTGAGAAAACTAAAATAATTTAAGATAGGTTGGTGTTTTTTTTAATTTCTTAACACTTCGAAAATGTTAAAACTATTCGCCAGCAGGTTCTTCTCTGGATTGGCACTTGGAAATATTATCTTGATTTTTGTTTTTAATTCTTTGACATGAGCGGCAGTTTTTATGATTTTCAACTGAATTGTTCTCTTTGTTGCCTTATAAAACTTTGTTCCATAAAATATATTCTGTTGAAGAGAATGAATCAATATATAAGCAGCAGAATGTAAAAATAGCCTGAATTGGTTTGCCTTAAAACTGTTGCAGGAGGTGCGGTCTGACTTCAAATAAGTTTTATGCTCTTTAATATACAATTCCATCTTTCCTCGCTTGCAATAACCTGTCTCATAAAGTTTCTTAGTTCTGAATTGTCGTTGATCTGTAACAATATACCTGATATTTGTGCCTCGATAATTGACTTCTACTTTGACAATTACTCTTTGGCTTTCCTGCCATGAATTAGCTTTGTATTCAAAAGTATGGTACATTTTGACGGGCATTTGATTTTTTTTATATTTATTTTCAGCACTCTGGATTGTTGTTTCAGACAATTTTTTGAGCATAGAATTCCCGGAAAGACCGGTGATAAATCCAATCTTTTCCTGATTTTCTTTCCAATTCATAAAATCAGCAGAACAAAAATGACTGTCACCCCGCAGTATTATCAATGTATTTTTCCAGGATTTCCGGATAAAATTGATGATACGCTTTAAAATTGAAAAAACATTCACACTTTTTGACCGTCTGCCCGGCTTTAAGATTGTTGTAATTAATTTCCCTGAAAGTCCTTCATAAATATGAAGTGGCATAAAACAGGATTCATTGTAATAGTTATTGAAAATTGAAAGTTGCTGGTTACCATAGGCATTGTTATTAGTATCATCGCAATCTAATATAATTACAGCAGGTTCTGTTTCATAGGAGGCTATAAATTTATATGCAAAGCACGCTGCCATCCGATAAAGATCGCTATTGGTTACAGAATTTTCGAATCGGCACATGGTGGGTTGGGATGATAATGAACTGTCAGATGGTAATTTACCGGCACACAATTTAAATATTGAATCTGTATTTAATGAATCGCAATCATTGGTGTCTTCGTAACCGGCGGCAATTTGGAATATTCTTTGGTTCAATAATGAATATAATTCGTGTTTGATATATTTCTGGTTTCGTTTGTCTTTTATACAATTGGTTAAATCTTCAATTAATTTAATTTGTTCTTCAACTTCTTTTAATAATAAAAGTCCGCCATCACTACTTGTTTTTTCAGCAGTTTGTTGTAGTTCAATTTTTTTATTGTTTACCTGAAGCAATTCGTATGTAGGTTCTTGTGGATTTATTGTATTTTTTTCGTTATCTTTTTTCGAGAATAAGTTCATACTTTGAATCTTCCTTAAATTGTTTTTTTAACTAACTGTAATTTAATGAATTAGATTGTAAAAGCTAGGACTTATTCTCTTTTTTTATGAATTATTCAGGTTAGAATTAAAGAAAACGATTGCAGCTATTGAAAGTTATAGGTATCAACTATTTCATAGGACAGTATCTGCAATTTTAGAAGCTGAAAGATTTACAGCTAAAAAAGCGATAATGTTAGTTCATTCATTCTCTCAATCAAATGAATGGTTCAATGACTTTTCGGACTTTGTTACCCTTTTGTATCCTAAGATAAAATCTCCAGTAATAAATAAAATTTATAATTGTGGTGTTTTGAAGTCAGGAATTGAGTTATATGTCGGTTGGATTAAAGGTAATAAAATATATTTGAAGATGTAATCTTACTCCAAAAGGGGGAAATGTAAACTATTTTGTGTAAATGGCCTTTTCATTTAACTGCTACAATCATACAAACAAAAATTATCCCCAATCAACTTAATTGTTTTTGGGGGATTTTTTATGTTCACACCTTTCACGTTCACACCTTGCTGTTTTCGCTCCTCTATAAAAAGCATTTGGACATATGCTTCCCAAGCTGATGTCCACCTAAAAAAAACGTGTACAAAATTCAGTTGTGTACAAAACATGTTTTTTCCCGTCGACAAAATTAAAATTTAACCGGCCTCTCACGCCGGTAACAAAGGTTCCCTGTCCGACTATCGTTAGACAGGCGGACCTGCCCGCCGCTACTAATATTTTCAAAACTACAATGTGGTATGTATATGTTTTAAGAAGCCTCAAGGATGGATCTCATTATACTGGGATGAGTGAGAATGTTGAGCAACGCCTGCGGTATCATAACAATGGAAAATCCAAATATACCAAAGGCCATCTGCTATATAAAAAAATTTACACAGGATTTATAACAAATCACCTTAACTCAAGTTTACCAATCATTTTCTCCTTGAATTTCATTTTTTCTGGAGAAAACTTAAGTCAAGGTTGCTCCACTTATGTCGTTTCAACAATCTCATTCAGAGGAAAAGCCGGATTGAGACCGGGACTACACCATTCATGAATCTCACTAATAGATAAAAAAATAATAAACTCTGTAGTACCTGTTAGCTGGCATTTATGTTCAATTAAAATTAAATTACCATGCCATGATTAACCTATTGATAAGGAATGAACTGATGAAAAAAATTCTGCTTTTGATATCTCTATTATTGGTTTTGTTTGGGTCTGGTTTGGCCGGAAAAGAAGACCTTGAAAATTCATTGTTTAATCTGCCTGATGTTGTTTTTGAAACAATTGATACCCCGGATTCCTTTGAAGTGGCTTATCAATTGAAGATCAGACAGCCGCTGGATCATTTGAATCCGTCGCAAGGGTATTTTTATCAGAAAGTTTATCTGTCCCATTTGGCTTTGGATCGTCCGGTTGTAATCAACACCGCCGGTTATGCTCAAGGCAGAAATAGGATTGGTGAGCTAACAAAATTGCTAAAAGCCAACCAGGTGAATGTGGAACATCGTTTCTTTGGTGAAAGTTTACCGGATTCTTTGGATTACAGATACCTCAACCTCAAACAAGCCACAGCGGACCTCCATCATATCACACAATTATTAAAAAATATCTACAAAGGTAAATGGGTCAGCACCGGTATCAGTAAAGGCGGCGTGACAACAATATTTTATCGTTATTTTTATCCGCAAGATGTTGATGTCAGTATCCCTTATGTCGCTCCGGTTAATAAAGAGCGGGAAGACCGCCGTATCTATGCATTTCTGGACACCGTAGGCACAGATGACTGCCGTGAAAAAATTCGTAGGTTTCAGACCCGATTGCTGAACAACCGTGAAGAAGTGCTGGCTTATCTCAAATTTTATACTCTGGGCAAGGAACAGAAATTTACTTATCTCACCTTTGAACAGGCGTTTGAGTTTGCTGTCCTGGAATATCCCTTTGGTTTTTGGCAATGGGGTAGTAGCTGCGATAGTATTCCGGGAGAGGATACGTCATTGAAAAAAGCCGTTGAATATTTTGTGTCCACCAACCCAATCGCTCTTTTTGGCGATAAGGATATTCATTATTTTGCGCCACACTATTATCAATCAGCTGAAGAGATGGGATACTACGGTTATGAAGCCTATAAATTCAAAAACCAGATCAAGGCATTACCCACCGACCGGAATCCCATGGCGACCTTTACACCCGACAGCATACAAATTCCTTTTGATGGAAAATTGTTAAAAGATGTCCACAAATGGCTGAATAAAAAGGGCGATAAATTTATTTACATTTACGGCGAAAAAGATCCCTGGACTGCCTGTGCCATTCACCCTTCTAAAAAAGTAGATGCGAAATTGTTTATCCTGAAAGGAAAACATCATGGCAGCGCGCGAATCAAAAATATGTCCAAAGCGGAAAAGCAGGTTTTCATTGAGACATTGGAAAAATGGTTGAGAATGGAAATTGATGAGTGAAGTCTGAAACATAGTGGAAATAGAGTCAATCTTCCGGCTACAGTTTTGTCTCTTCAGCGCCATCATCATTGAATTTTGCGCTCGCCGGCCATTTTCAACCGGTTACTCAAAAGATGAAAACAGATGCCCAATTCTGCACAAAATTAAAAAAATCCCTTCAAAGTTATTAAAATGAAGGGATTTTTTTGTCTACTTACTGTAGAAAGTGCAATATCTATAATGATAAAATTATCTTCTTCGTTTTTTCATCCTGGAGTTCTTTTTCTTTTTTTTGGATTTGTTGGTATTGGCCTCCTGAACTAAAGGACGGCCTTTTTCTTTAATTTTATGGAAGGTTTTCAGGATCATCTCTGCTTCCAGAAAGGGAACAGTGATAAAGGAAAAATTATCAAAGATAGCGATTTCCTGAATTAATTGCGGATTGATCTTCGCCTTTTTAACAATGAAGGTGATCAGGGATTGTCTTGTCATTTTTTGATTTTTTCCCCGGCCGATAAACAGGCGAGTGGTTCCTTCGTCCTCAACATTATTTTTGTTTTTAGACGATCTTTTTTCCGTGATATTTTTGATTTTCTGGTAGCTCTTGGAATCAATCATTTTTTCGTAATGATTCTTCAGGAAAGCACCAAGAACTTTAGTGGGTGGATGTTCGTCTATTAATTGATCGGCCCAATCGATGAAATGGTCTTCCAATTCGTCATTGAAAACCGCTTCAATATCCTCACGGATCTGGTCTTTTTTTATCTTGATTATTTCATGAATTTGTGGTACCGTTTCCCGTCGGATCTCACTTTTTGTGATTCTTTCAATAAAACCGAGTTTTCTGAATTCAGCCGGAGTTACAAAGGTAATGGCCGTGCCTTCATTGCCCGCTCTTCCGGTGCGGCCGATTCGGTGAATATAGGCTTCCGGGTTTTGGGGAATGGAATAATTAATGACGTGAGTGATGTTTTCCACATCAATCCCCCGCGCCGCCACATCTGTCGCTATCAGGATGGAAATCGTTCCTCTGCGGAAATTTTGTAGGGTTTTTTCACGCTGGGCCTGGGAGATGTCGCCATGCATTTTGTCCACAGTATAGCCACGGTCAAGCAATCCATCAGCAATCGAATCAACATCCCGCCGGGTACGGCAGAATATCAGACCATAAAAATCCGCTTCGACATCAATGATACGGCATAAGGCTTCAAACTTATCAGCACGTTTGACTTCAAAGTAAATCTGATCTGTCAGGTTGGTGGTTAATTTTGTTTTGGTTTTCAGGTGTTGATAATCGCCCATATATTTTTCACCCAATTTTTTGACCTCATTGGGCATTGTGGCAGAAAATAGCAATACTCTTTTTTCTTTGGGAGTTTTCTCAAATATTTCTTTGATATCATCAATAAAGCCCATATTCAGCATTTCGTCGGCTTCATCCAGGATAAAAAACCGGACAGTCCGTAATTTTAAACTACCCCGTTTCAGATGGTCGATGACCCGGCCGGGGGTACCGACAACAATCGAAACGCCTTTTCGTAATCTTGATAATTGCAAGCTAATGGATTGTCCGCCATAAATCGGTGCCACCGATAGATTGGACTTATCCTGTAGTGAATTTATTTCTTCACATATCTGAATAACCAGTTCACGTGTTGGTGCTAAAATGATGGCCTGCACACCTTTATCACCGGGAGAAATTTTATCCAACAAGGGGAGGGCAAAGGCTGCGGTTTTACCGGTACCGGTTTGGGCCTGAGCGATAATATCAATATTATTTTCAAGCAACAGTGGGATCGTTAATTCCTGAATTTCTGTTGGCTCTTCAAATCCTTTTTTTTCAAGTGCTTTTAGGTTTTTATCTGACAACCCTAATTCTGTAAATTTTTTCATAAGTTCCTTCTAAATTATTAAACATCATATAATTTACACATTTTTTGGGAAATGTTTATAAATTATTTTTTTTAAGCGGTAAGTATGTTAACTTGATAGTTTTTCTAAACTCGATCAGAATTCATATTTTGTAGTGGTTTAGGGGTT
>CAYTLS010000115.1:0-6368 GCA_964438745.1 uncultured bacterium | reverse complement strand
ATACCTTTTCCTGTTTTATTTTGTTCATTCTCAATGAAGGGTAAAAAATCAATTATTTTATCTTTTATCTCAGTTGCGTTTGAATTGTATTCTCTTGTTCTCAGGAGATATAGGTTTTCCCTGTATTTAGAATGCCATACTTTTTCTACCAACCTACGCTTCAGATGTCTGGACTTCACAATCTCAATTTCATTGGCAATTGTTTTATCACTCATGGGATTGCCAAAATCCAACATACTATCCATTTGGTCTTCTTCATCGATCATGACCACAGAATTGGCCTGGTAAACCGGCGTTTCAAAATAGAGTTTGACCGCTGATAATATCAGTACCAGCAGTGTAATTGTAATTATTTTCCCTTTATGAAAAAGGAATAATTGTAAATATTCCTGTAGTGTCTTGGGTTCTTCTTCGATTAAATGTTTATTTTCCAATGTATTCCCTCATTGTTTTTTATTATCTGGTACGATAATACTCGGCCTGAAAATAGATCTGAAATAAGTGTAGCGCGGTATTGATCACAGACAGGTTAGACAGCAGCATGTGTGTTGTTTTTTCGCCGATAACAACCGTATCATTGGGTTTGATATCCACAAAATTCTCTTTTTTACCGCTATTGACGAACTCATTAAAATCCAGTTTATATATGCGCTTGCCATTTTCATCAGGCTCGGCCCGGATCAATTTTATCTCACCCAACCTGGCTCCATCTTTTGGTCCGCCGGATATGGATAATAGCGTCACAAAGTCAATCCCGTCATAGACCAGGTGTGTTCCCGGTTTATTGACATGTCCCCAAATATTGACATACATCCTGATAACACCGTCTGAACCGGTAATATATTTTTGGCCGGAAGGGGCATTGTTATCCAGATTTAATGTCCTGTTTTGGTATATTGACCGCTCCTGTGGAATCGCCTGCCCAAATAATCCGCTGACTGCTAAAATTACAGCCAGGCATGTGATTATAAATTTTTTCATCTTAATATCCCCGTTTTGATTTAATCCGTATATATTTTCTAAAAAAATGCCTTTTGATTGATCATAATAAAATAAACAGTAACTACTGATTTGCTATTTAACTCTCTGTTTCAACTGGAAAAACCTATGTAATATAAATCATTATTATTTATTCAACAACTTGTTAATGCCATTTATTTATCCACGTAAAGATGCGTTGAGTATATTACGCAGATAGAAATTAATAATCAAGATATTTTTCTTACCGCAGCAAAAATACGACGGCGCAAATATATACGAAAAACGATATAAAATACAAATATCGTTCATTTTTTTTCTTGACATCTGTTTTTTTCTTGCATAACTTTTTGCCATGAATAAACAAAAACCAAAAAAATTCAATGCGATCGTCAAAACCGGCGAAAAATTATTTAAACAATTCGGCATGAAGCGGGTCAGCGTGGAAGAAATTTGCCAAAAAGGAACGGTCTCCAAAGCAACCTTTTACAAATATTTCAAAAATAAAAACGCTTTGATCAAACATATTTTTCAAAAATGGTTTGATGACACTTATGATCAGATGGCGATCATTGACCGGCAGACGATTCCTTTTCCCCTTAAAATCAAAAAAATTTTCGCCCTAAAAAAACAGATTGTCAATGAAATGAGCCCGGAATTTATCGAAGAATACCTGAACCTGACACCGGAACTCCTGCCTTTTTTCAACCAGGCCAAACAGGATTCCTATAAAAAATTTTCTTATTATATTGAGAAATGGAAGGCCGAAGGGCATATTCGTAAAGATATTAAACCGCAATTCATCATTGCCGCGATGGAAAGTCTGGAATATTTTACAAATCGCGACGACCTGCCAAAACTATATGATGAATACATTGACTATGTGGAAGAAATTTTCAATTTTTTCTTTTACGGCATACTAACAGAAAGGAAGGAAGATGATTCAAAGAGTTAGCCTGGCAATATTTCTCTGTCTCTCTCTGTTGCCGGCGGAATCGGAAACAGTTTTCAAGGGGCAATTTATCGGTGCGCCCCGTCTCGGTTACCGGTCTGAATCTTTCAACCTGAGAGGATACATTCGTTACCTGCCGATTTTTGAATATGCCTACCTTGGCTCCCGGTTCAATTACAGTTTTGACATTGCCGGTAATTTTTATACCAATTTTGAATCCGATCCGGAATCGAAACTGTACCGCCTGAAATTCAGCCTTTCCAATAACCAGTCAGAATTACGCCTGGGATTACAAAAACTGAATTTTGGTCCCGCTCAAATCCTTCGGTCGTTGCAATGGTTCGACACCATGTCCCCCACTGACCCACTGAAGTTAACCGATGGTGTCTATGGCGCTCTTTTTCGTCATTACTTCCTGAATAACAATAATATCTGGCTATGGACACTCTATGGCAATGAGGATCGAAAGGGCATTGAAAGGGTCAAAACCAAAGAAAAAACAGCTGAGTTTGGCGGACGTGCTCAAGCTATGGTGTTTGACGGTGAGATGGGAACCACCGCCCACTATCGCCAATTGCCCGGTGATCAGGAATATCGATTGGCATTGGATGGCCGTTGGGATTATATTGTCGGTTCCTGGTTTGAAGCGGTTATTCAGAAGAGCGATAATATGCAGACCCTGATGCTGACCCTGGGAACAGATTATACCTTCAGTGCTGGTAATGGCCTCTATTGCATGGGGGAGCATTTGGTCTCAGAAGTTGAAACAGATTTTCAACAACAGCAGGTTCAGTATTCAGCGCTGATGATCACCTATCCGGTGACTTTTTTTGATAATCTCAGTTCCATTACCTACTATAATTGGGACAGCAATGAATTAAGCCAGTACGTTAGTTGGCAGCGTTCTTATAACCGGGTAATACTGAACGTAAGTCTATTTCATTTTCCCGACCAGCCATCTACCCTGCAATCCATGGCGGGTTATGGCGTGGAATTGAAAATTATCTACAATCATTAACAACAATAACGATGGAGTAACAAATGGGTGAGAATACATTAATTAAAACAGAGCAGTTAGTTAAAAAATTTCCCGCCGGCAATGGCTTTTTCACGGCCCTGAAGGATATCGACTTGACACTAAAAAAAGGTGAATTTACCGGGCTGGTTGGTCCAAGCGGTTCCGGTAAGACAACCCTGCTGAATATTCTCGGGGCGTTGGATGACCCTTCAGAAGGAGAAGCAATTGTATTAAACCATAATATCGGGGAATTATCACACAAAGAGGCCGCTAAACTGCGCAATCTTCACTTTGGCTTCATTTTTCAGACCTATAATCTGTTACCGGTTTATACCGTCTATGAAAATGTAGAATTTCCACTACTTCTGCAAAATATATCCTCAGCCAAACGGGATAAAATGGTCAAACGCGCCCTTGACTGGGTCGGTATTATGGACAAAATCAAATCCCGGCCCGCGCAACTTTCCGGCGGCGAATGTCAACGGGTGGCCATTGCCCGCGCCATGGTGAAGGAACCGGAAGTGGTATTTGCTGATGAACCCACCGCCAATCTGGATGCTGAAAACTCCCATAATGTGCTCAAAACCATGGTCAACCTCAATGAAGAAGTTGGCACCACTTTTCTCTTTGCCACTCATGATCAAAAAGTCATTCAGTATTTGCAGCGAATTATTACGCTGCGCGACGGGAAAGTTGCAAAAGACGAAACGGCTTAGTCCGGACACTGGGTACTGCTTGCTGAATGCAAATATTAATGAGTGCAGGATAGTACCTATATTTAGGAGTAAACAATGAGTTATAGAAATTTAAAATAAACAACTGCTTTTTTAAAAATTGACTATACTTGTCAAAAAATAAAATCGCTTTTTACGATCCATAGAAAAATTTTAAACTAATATGGTGCACCCAGAAATCAGTAATCAGTTATCTGTAACACTCAACAAACCGACTAGAAACCAGCAACCGGAACATTCAATGCGAAAGTCTTCATCCAGAACCCAGCACCATACAATAAGGAGAAATTATGCTTTCAATAAAATTAGCCTGGCGAAATTTGGTCGGCGCCGGTTTGCGCACCTGGCTGAATGTCTTTGTCCTGTCACTGTCATTTCTCGTCATTATTTGGTTTAAAGGATTCCTGGCCGGTTGGGACCGTCAGGCGCGACGGGATACCATCAATCAAAAAATCGGCGGCGGTGTCTATTGGCAGCAAAACTATGATCCCTACGATGTCTTCACGCTAGTAGATTCTCATGAAGAACTGCCCGATAAAATGCAAAAAACCAGAGAAAAGGGCCGATTGACTCCAATATTAATAGCGCAAGCAACCATTTATCCTGATAACCGTGTTCAGACTATTTTGATGAAGGGCATTGATCCCGATCAGAAAATTCTGGATTTACCAACAAAAGAGCTGTCCAAGGAGACGGATGTCGTTCCAGCCATCATCGGTGCTAATATGGCTAAAAATAATGATCTAACGGTTGGTGATCAGGTGACTATTCGCTGGCGTGACGCTAAGGGAACTTTTGATGCCGATGAAGTAAAAATCGTTCACATTTTTAAAACCAATGTTCCCGCCATTGACAACAGCCAGGTTTGGATACCGCTGGAGCGGGCCCGCAATATGCTGCAAATGCACGGCGAAGCCACCATTGCTGTTACTGCGCAGGAGGCTGGTTTTCAGGGCGAATTTCAGGGATGGGAATTCAAAGACCATAATTATCTGTTGCAGGATATCAACGAAATGATCAAAATGAAAAGTGTCGGTGGATATATCATGTGGCTGGTCCTGTTGTCCTTGGCCTGGCTGGCAATTTTCGATACCCAGGTGCTCTCCATTTTCCGTCGCCAAAAAGAAATCGGCACTGATATCGCCCTCGGCATGACTCGCGGACAGGTGATCAAAATTTTTACAGTAGAAGGAACTATGAATGGTATTTTAGCAGCGATATTGGCGGCGATCTATGGCACACCGCTACTCTATCTGCAGGCAAAGCATGGTTTTGCCATGCCGGAAGGATCCGAAGGGATGGGGATGGCCTTATCCGAAGTGATTTATCCTCATTATAGCCTGGGTATGATTCTAATTACCACAGTGATCACACTGATTTCCGTTATTATTGTCAGTTACCTGCCCACCCGACGAATTTCTAATATGAAACCAACCGATGCAATCAGGGGGAAATTACAATGATAAAATTTGTATTTAAAGGTATTCTACGGGATCATCATCGCAGTCTGTTCCCTGTCCTGATCGTTACCATTGGCGTTGCTCTTACCGTTGTTGCCCATAGTTGGGTTTTTGGCGTGTTTGGTGATATGATCGAATTTAATGCCAAATACAAAACCGGCCACCTTCGGGTCATGACTCACGGGTACGCGGAAAATATTGATCAAATGCCCAATGATTATGCTCTGGTGGGTGTGGACAGCCTGGTAAATATACTGAATAAGGAATTTCCAGCACTCAGTTGGGCAGAACGGATTCATTTCGGCGGACTGATTGACATTCCCAATGAAGAGGGTGAAACAAAAGTACAAGGACCCGCGGCGGGATTAGCCCTGGATATTTTATCAGACAACAGCCATGAAATTGATCGTTTGAATCTGAAAAACTCACTTCAACGCGGACAATTACCCCAAAAACAGGGAGAAATCCTATTAAGCGAACTGTTCGCTTCAAAACTGGGGGTAAGTCCCGGTGACGTAGCCACCATCATAACGTCAACCATGTACGGCAGCATGTCCATCAAAAATTTTATCGTTGCCGGTACCGTTGAATTCGGTGTCCGCGCCATGGATAAAGGAGCGGTTATCGTGGATATCAAGGATGCTCAATACATGCTAAACATGACTGATGCGACCGGCGAATTGCTCGGCTATTTTCCGGAACACTACAATTCAGGCCGCGCCGCGAATATTAAACAGCAATTCAATGACACTTATACTAATCCGGAATCTGAATTGAGCCCGGTAATGCAAACGATAAAAGACGATCCCTTTCTGGGTGATTATATAGAGATGGGCGAATCCATGGCCGGCATCCTGATTTTTGTCTTTATTCTGATTATGTCAATTGTTTTGTGGAATTCCGGATTATTAAGCGCTTTGCGCCGTTATGGTGAAGTCGGTGTCCGGCTGGCATTGGGAGAATCCAAACATCATATCTATGGAACTCTGATCATTGAATCGATGATCATTGGTGTGGTCGGATCGATTATTGGCACTGCCATCGGACTTTTGTTCGCGAATTGGCTGGAACAAGGAATCGATATTGGCTCCATGCTACAAAACAGCACTATCATGATGCCATCGGTTTTCCGTGGTCAGATCACGCCGCAAACCTATTATATTGGCTTTATTCCCGGCATCTTCTCAACAGTCCTTGGGACAATGCTGGCGGGAATTGGTATTTAT
>CAYTLS010000114.1:0-6378 GCA_964438745.1 uncultured bacterium | reverse complement strand
GACAAATCCGAACTGGCGACAATCAAAAATTCTTCCTTTTGGGCCAAGTTTGTTAAAGATTGTCCCAGACTGTCCAGCATTTCCAGATTCACATCACCAATGACGATGGGGACTAGTTTAAAATCATGGTCAAAAATTGTTTGTAAAAAGGGTAACTGAACCTCCAGGGCGTGTTCGGCATTATGTCCAACGGAAGATTCTTCAACCTCTTGATTCATTATTAATTTTTTAATGACGTCCTTATCTAATTGCACACTTCCCAGCGGAGTGGTATAGGAATCACCGGGAAAAATATGAACACCACGGAAATATTCACGGTGGCTGGGCGACAACACAATAACCGTTTTCGGTTGAAGATGGGATATTGCCCGGTAAGCATAAGCTGCTGTTGGACCGGAAAAAATATACCCGGCGTGGGGAGCTATAATGCCCGCAATATTTTCATATTCCTGTTCAACCTGGGCCTTATCCAGATAATTCTTTATATCACTACTTAATTGTTTTGGATCACCGGGATAAAAGGCACCGGCCACCGCTGCATTTCTTGTTTTCATAATTTACCTCCTGTTATATGAGTAACCTAAGCACCAGGAAATAGAATTGCAAGAGAGCAGAATATGTCCTATATTTTTGGTTATCCGAACAATCATAAAGGAATGAAAATGAAATTTGGCCTGCTGGGCGCCAGTAAAACCGGAACAACAATCGCATATCATCTCTGGAAAAAGGGTTGGCAGCCGGAATTTTTATGGAATCGGTCAAAGCCGCATCTCGAGCGCACTCTTGGCTTTGTTCCCTTTCAAAATTCGACTACCGACATCAGCCATTACCGTCGGAACTGTGACCTGATCATCATCTCCGTATCTGATAACGCTATTAAATCAGTCGCTCACTCATTTCTAAAACTTTATAGAAATCAGGCGCAAGTACAGATTTTTCATACTTCCGGCGTATTGGATTCCGCGGCGCTTCTTCCTCATCAGAATATTGGAAGTTTTCATCCCGTCATTTCCATATCTTCTATCGAAGAGGGCATACGGCAACTTCCCGCAACCACCTTTACATGCGAGGGAAAAATTGCTGCCGACCTGGTGAAAATTGCCGGGATCATCGGTAAAAAGGGCATCCCCCTAACTGCGAAACAAAAACAATATATTCATCTGTCTGCTGTCTTCACGAACAATTATCTGGCGGGAATGCTGGAAAAAATAAAACTAATGAATCGGGAAGCCGGCATAACCAACCGGGAAACCGCAGAAATTCTCGAGCAAATCAGTTTGCAAACCCTGGAAAGATCCTGGTCAACAAATCTATCAGAGACTTTAACCGGTCCAATAAAACGCGGTGATACGGAAACAATCAAAAAACATCTTGATATTTTGGCTAAGGATGATTTATTTCAACAGTTATACAAAATCTTTGGCAATATTCTTGTAAAATTTGTAAATCATGATAAAGAGACCCGAAAAGAATTAAACAATTTGTTAAAAACATGACATAAATGAGAGGTAATTATGCAAAGTACACAAAACAGCCGAACCAAAAAGGTTATTGACATTCAACATGCCCAATGCAGTAGTGGCTGTAACCTGATTACAGATGAAAAATTGATCAATGGTATGAAAGCCATTAAAGTAAAAGCAAAATTTGATGACCAGGAAGGGATTATTTTCCTTGATCCGGAATTTGGCAGCTATCATCATGTCACGGAACTGGATATTCCTGAAGGCAAAGTGGTGGATTTTAACTGCCCGGAATGCGGTGTCAGCCTGGTGGATAAAGAAGACCTGTGCAAAACCTGTTCATCCCCAATGCTTTCACTGGAAATACCGAAGGAAGGCGTTGTGGCAGCTTGCACAAAAAAAGGTTGTTTTGACCATGCCCTGCGGATCGATAGTTTTGATGAAATGCAGATCGACGTTGACGATTATTTTGTACGCATGATCCTGTAATTAAAAAACCCATCTAATTCCCCCTGAAAGCAAATTTTGAAAAATATTTAATTTCAGGGGATTTTTTTTGCCTTAATCAGTATTAATAAATAAATTCCACCTCATTGTAAGTTAAATCCGGTCTTTCCCAGATAATCAATATAACAAATCCTGAAAGACCCCAATATAGCGAGTAATCATGAAAATCAATACAATGGACGTAAAAACCCTGGCGGAAAAATATGGAACGCCCCTTTATGTTTACGACTTCAACACCATAGAGAATAATGTACTGCGACTAAAAAATGCCTTTCGGCATGAATCCATCAAAACGGAAATTTTTTATGCCATGAAAGCTAACTGCCATCCGGCAATTCTGGATATCATTGCCCGCAACGGACTGGGCATGGATTGTGTCAGTCCCGGAGAATTACAACTGGCTCTTGATGCCGGCCTTTCCAGGGATAAAATCCTGTACACCGCCAATTACGAAAGTGAAACAGAATTGGAATTCGCATTAAAATCCGGTGTGATCATAAATTTGGATGACATTAATTCCTTTCATCGTTTAGCCCGGACGGGTGTGCCGGAATTTATCAGTTTTCGCATCAATCCCGGTAAAGGCCGGGGTAAATATGAACAGATCACTACCGGCGGTGTCAAAGCAAAATTTGGGGTACCCTTTGAAAAAGCGGTGGACGCTTACCGTCTTGCCAAAGCAGCCGGCGTGAAACGGTTTGGCGCCCACATGATGACCGGTTCCGGAACCCTGGACGATGACCATTTTCCTGTTATGCTGGATCTGCTGCTCACTCATCTGGGGAAAGTCTCAAAAGAATTGGGGATCCAGTTTGAATTTATTGACATGGGTGGCGGAATTGGCATTCCCTATCTTGATGATGAGACACCAATGGATTTACAAAAAGTAGCCCGGGATTGCTACGCCGTCCTAGAAAAAAGAAGCAAAGCATTTGGACTGGGCCAGCCAACTTTGTCAATGGAACCGGGGCGCGTGTTTGTCGGCGATGCCGGTTATCTGATTACAAAAGTCAATGGAATTAAAGAAAGTTATAAAAAATTTGCCGGTGTTGATGCCGGATTCAACACCTTGATCCGGGCTGCTCTTTATGACGCCCGGCACCGCATCATTGTCAATGGTAAAGAAAATGTGACAGAAACGGAAAAAATTGATATTTGCGGCCAGATCTGTGAAAACACTGATATTTTTGGTTCCGATTACGAGCTGCCAAAAATTGAAGAGGGTGATTTACTGGTTCTGAGAGATGCCGGAGCCTATGGTTTTGTTATGGCAATGCCCTATAATCTGCGCTTTCGTCCGGCGGAAGTCGCCCTGTACAACGGTCGGGACCACTTGATAACTGAGCGGGAAACTCTGGAAGATTATTACCGAAAAATTCAACCCTTTAAATTATGAAGTATGCTAATATCATCAATATCGCGGTTCTTGTTTTGAACCAATCTTATGAACCATTACAATTCTGTAATGTCAAAAAGGCGATAATTTTGGTATTAAAAGAAAAGGCGTCGGTTATTCATCATTTGCAAAACTCCAGTCTGAATACCATCAACAGGGAATATAAAGTTCCCAGTATAATTCGGCTGGAGCGATACATTCGTATAAAAAACCATTATGTAAAACTGACCAAAGACAATGTGTTTAAACGGGACAAATATACCTGCCAGTACTGCGGAATAACGACAGCGCCCTTAACAATTGATCATATTGTGCCAAAAGGACGGGGCGGTAAAGATACATGGTCAAACCTGGTGACCGCCTGTCAGAAATGTAACAATAAGAAAGGCAATCATCGCCTTTCGGAAATCAATATGACCTTGAAAATCAAGCCTAAGCGGCCCAACAGAATACATGTATTACAAACCAAAATGGACATGAACAGAGAAGAATGGAAAAGTTATTTATTTTTAGATTGAAGAGAGGATAATGAAGAGAAAAAAACGAATTTTAAGCGGAATGAGACCTACGGGAAAAATGCATCTGGGAAATTATGTCGGCGCATTGGAAAATTGGGTAAAACTACAGGGAGAATATGACAATTTTCACCTGATTGCAGATTATCATGTATTGACAACCCAGAGCAATACAACCGATATTTTGAACAATACCCTGGAAATGGTGGCTGACTGGATCGCCTGCGGTATTGATCCGGCACAAAGCCCAATATTCCGCCAATCCCAGATCAAGGAACACTCGGAATTGCATTTATTATTTTCAATGCTGGTCACCACTGCCCGACTGGAACGTAATCCGACCCTGAAAGAACAAGCCAAAGACCTGAACCTGGACTCCATGATCTATGGACATTTGGGTTACCCGGTCCTTCAGGCTGCTGATATTTTGCTCTATCGCGGCGAAGTAGTACCGGTGGGTGAAGATCAGGCACCGCACGTTGAAATTACCCGGGAAATTGCCCGCAAATTCAACTCTTTGTACGGTGAAGTATTCCCGATTCCAAAAACCAAATTGGCTATCATTCCCCGACTTCCGGGCCTTGATGGTAATAAGATGAGTAAGTCAATCGGCAATACTATTCTGGTCGCTGATGATGCGGAAACAATTTTGAAAAAAGTCATGAAGGCTGTAACCGATCCCCAAAAAATTCGAAAAAATGATCCGGGCCATCCTGAAATCTGTAATATTTTTACCTATCATAAGCAATTCAATCCGGAAGAGGTTCCGGAAATCGAAGCCAACTGTAAAAGCGGAGCCCTGGGATGTGTAGATTGTAAACGCAACTGCGCGAAAAAAATTGCTGAAACTTTCGCTCCTTTTGCTGATAAGCGTAAGGAACTCATGGATAACAAAGACAACTTGCTGGATATTATCGTGGATGGTGAAGACCGCGCTCGCAAAGTGGCCAATGAGACTATGGAAGATGTGCGCAAAGCTATGACCCTGGGATAGGAATTAAATAGCATATCGATCGCGGATTAACGAATGTTAAAGTTGTTAATTTCATAACTTCTAAAATCAACTAGGTGTTCGTTATTCTTAAATCAAGAAAAAGAATCAATGAGTTACAATGTAAAACTTGACATATTTGAGGGACCACTGGACTTGCTCCTCTTTTTTATCCAGCGGGATGAGATCAATATTTATGACATTCCCATTTCCGCCATTACCAGGGAGTATTTGGAGTATGTTGCGATAATACAGCAAATGAAACTATCTATTGCCGGAGAATTTCTTGAAGTGGCGGCAATGCTTATGCGGATTAAGGTCAAAATGCTGCTTCCCAATGAAAAAAATGATGAGGATGAAATCGAAGATCCCCGCACCGAGTTAGTGGATATGTTGCTGGAATACAAAAAATATAAATTGGCAGCTACTGACCTGCGCAGCCGGGAAAGCACGCAAACCGGATTTCAAAAGCCCCTTGTTTATTCAGAAGAAGTCGAACCGGATTATGAACCGGATCTATCAGAACTCTCAATTTATGATATTGGTTTGATATTTAAAAAAGTGCTGAAAAATATGCCCGACGCCCAGAAATATGAAATTAAACGGGTTAAAATAACAATTACGAAGCAAGTGAATTTTATCACAGAATTTATGGCCAATACCAACCGGTTTAGCTTTAAAAAACTAACCGAACAGGTCAGCAATAAGATTGAAGTTATAGCGACTTTTTTGGCCATTCTGGAAATGATCAAAAGCGGTCTGATCAAGGTAATTGAAGACCGGGAAGAACAGGAATTATGGATTCAGAAGGCGTAAAACACATTAAATCACAAGAACAGGCCATCATTGAGTCTTTGCTGTTCAGTGTTGATGATCCCCTGACCCAGGATCAGGTAGACCAGTGTTTTGAAGAAAAGGTTGATTTACCGGAAATCTGTCATACTCTAAACCATTTTTATGAGGCAACCGGGACGCCATTAACCATCCAGAATATCGCCAATGGATACCAAATACGGGTCACCGATCAATACACAGAATATATGGTAAAATTGGAAAGCAGCAGGATCCAGGCGAAATTAACCGATTCCGCCCTGGAAGTCCTTTCCATCATTGCTTACAAACAACCCTGCACAAAATCGGAAATCGATACGATCCGTGGTGTCAATTCCTACCTGAAAACCTTACTGGAGAAGGATTTGATTGAGATCAAAGGTCGTGTCAGCGGACCAGGACGCCCCCTGCTTTATGGAACAACTAATAAATTTTTGGAATATTTTGGCCTGAACTCCCTGGAGGCCTTACCACGAATGAAAGAATTGGAACAAATTATCAATGAAGAAACAGGAAAAGAAGACAAACAAGATCAGGCTGAATAAATATCTCTCCCTCTGCGGAGTCGGCTCAAGACGAAAATGCGATAATTATATAGAACAGGGACTGATACGGGTCAATGGTGAGATCTGTCGCGAATTCGGATGCCGGGTAGATAATAATGATAAGGTAGAG
>CAYTLS010000113.1:4843-6391 GCA_964438745.1 uncultured bacterium | reverse complement strand
TACCGGTTTTATAATTTTCATCCATGGCTGGATCTGTGTCATCATAGCCGGTCATGGCGGATAGCAAAATTCTGTTGTCAATAACGGAACGTGTCATAGGCCCCGGTGTATCCAGCGTACTGGAAATCGGAACAATACCATTGCGACTCAACAAACCGATGGTCGGCTTCAATCCAACGATCGAGTTGGAACTGGAAGGGGAGAGGATCGAACCGGAGGTTTCTGTTCCCACTGCTGCTGCCGCATAATTGGCAGCAATGGCAACACCACTGCCGGCACTGGACCCGCCGGTGTCAAATTGTTTGCGACCGTAGGGATTCAAGGTTTGTCCGCCCACTGCGCTGTAACCATTGGGACAATGCTGACTGAGATAATTGGCCCACTCACTGAGATTGGCTTTACCCAAAATAATGCCGCCCTTTTCCTGAATTCGATCGGTAATAAACGCATTATCCGCAGTATTATTCAACAAGGCATGGGCGCCGCCGGTAGTTGGCAACCCGGCAAAATTGATGTTATCTTTCAGGATCACCGGCATACCGAATATTGGATGGTCATTTTGGGATTGGTTTTTATCTCTTTGACGGGCAATGGCAACAGCATTCGGATTGATAGAGATAATTCCATTGAGGTACTTATTGCTGTCATTTTCAAATTTTACAATTCGGTAAAGATACCATTGCGTCAATTTTTCATAAGATAAACGGCCGGTTTTAATATGGGATTGCAGAGTTGGAATATCCTGCTCCAGGATCAGGGGTTTTAATTTTTGGTAATCGGTTTCGGAAAACCTTTCAATCTGTGGCCCGATCTGTTCCCAGATATCATTTTTATCTAAAACTCTGGATTGGATCAGTTTGAATTGCATCTTTTTGGAGTCGTGGTCAGCATTTTCTGCGATCTCGGCGGATTCGTCGTAGGGTCGCCAGGGAGGAATGGTTGTTTTGGGCTTGTTATTACAAGTCAATGCCAGCATTAACAACAATAAAAGCAGACTATTTCTGAGGTGGGTTGATAGTTGGTGGTTCATTACAACTCCTTGTATTTTTTTGTGCATTAATAATTCTTTAGGCTTACCTCAAACCAGTTCCGGACTTCCCGGCTGGTTAACTCTGATAGGAGGAACAAGAATTCATCGGTGGTTTGTATTTGTTCATCAGCCATTTTTCGTCCTAATAGCAAAAATTGCTCTTTACCGATTTTCTTTTCCAGTTGATACAATAGAACAGGGCCTTTGTTGTACAAAACCTCGTGGGCGATTTTGTATTCCACACCATTTCTGTCCAGTCCCCAAACCGGCGGCGTTCCGTCCAGTTTTTCCTGCTTTTTCGTTATCCTGGATTGAAATTCCTGCTCGCCGAAGGTTTCCCGTAGCACCATCAGCGCGCTGTATTCGGCAAAACTCTCATTGAGCCAATCCTGCCAGCTGTTTACCTGCGCGCGAAACCACCACAAATGAGCCACTTCATGAGCGAAATAGCGGATATAACCGGTTATATTTTGTTGATATTTTTCTGGCTGAATACCACTCAGTACCAGGCCGCCCAA